>JADGNT010000475.1 GCA_017883345.1 Candidatus Solibacter sp.
AAGCCGGGCGACATTCTGGTGGGCAAGGTGACGCCCAAGGGCGAAACCCAACTGACTCCCGAAGAGAAGCTGCTGCGCGCGATTTTCGGCGAAAAGGCCGGCGATGTGAAGGACGCATCGCTCTACTGCCCGCCGGGCATCGAGGGCACCATCGTCGATTGCAAGATCTTCTCGCGCAAGGGGCAGGAGAAGGACGAGCGGTCGAAGTTGATCGAGGAATCGCAAATCCAACGTTTGCAGCGCAATTTGCAGGATGAAATCCGCATCCTGACGGACGAGCGCGCCAAACGCCTGGGCATGCTGCTGGAAGGCAAGAAGTTGCTGGCCGACCTGCACGACGAGAAGACCAACAAGCGCCTGCTCAGCAAGGACACGGAGCTGACGCGCGAACTGATCGAGAAGATGAAGTCGCGCGATTTGAAGCGCATGCGCCTGGCCAGCAAGGATCCGCGGCTCAACGAACAGATCGACGAAATCGAAGAGATGACGTCGCGCCAGATCGCGGTGCTGGAAAAGATCACCGATGAGAAGATCGCCAAACTGCGCAAGGGCGATGAGCTGCCTCCCGGCGTGATCAAGCTGGTGAAGGTCTACATCGCCATGAAGCGCAAGCTGAGCGTGGGCGATAAGATGGCGGGCCGCCACGGAAACAAGGGTGTGATCGCGCGGATTCTGCCGGAGGAGGACATGCCGTACCTCCCGGATGGAACACCGGTGGAAATCGTGCTCAATCCGCTGGGCGTTCCCAGCCGTATGAACGTCGGTCAGATTTTGGAGACCCACCTGGGGTGGGCGGCCCAAGCGCTGGGCTTGCATTATGCGACTCCCGTCTTCGACGGCGCGACCGAGCGCGAAATCAAGAAAGCGCTGACCGATGCGGGGAAGCCGACTTCGGGCAAAACCGCGCTCTTCGACGGCATGACGGGTACGCAGTTCGAACAGCCGGTGACGGTGGGCTACATCTATATGTTGAAGCTCTCCCACCTGGTCGACGATAAGATCCACGCGCGCTCCATCGGGCCGTATTCGCTGATTACCCAGCAGCCGCTGGGCGGCAAGGCGCAGTTCGGCGGACAGCGTTTCGGCGAAATGGAAGTCTGGGCGCTGGAAGCCTATGGCGCCGCTTACATTTTGCAGGAATTGTTGACCGCGAAGTCGGACGATGTTTATGGCCGCGCCAAGATTTACGAGGCCATCGTCAAGGGCGAGGCTGCCATCGAGCCGGGCGTACCGGAATCGTTCAACGTACTGATTCGCGAGTTGCAGTCGCTGTGTCTCGACGTCGAGTTGATGAAGAAGCCGCGGGAAGTGCCGGATACGGCTCTGGCGGCAGACTAAAAAAGGCATTATGGCCGCCGATGAACGCCGATAAACGCAGATAAGCAAAAGTGCTTCTGTTTTATCCGCGTTCATCGGCGTTCATCGGCGGCCCAACAGGTTTTTGGTTTGATTAGGAACTGGAGGCAATTTTGAGATCCTCTCCGTACGACCGAGCGAATTTGATTGCGGATTTCGATTCGATCCGCATTTCTCTGGCTTCTCCGGAAAAAATCCGGAGCTGGAGCCATGGAGAAGTCACCAAGCCGGAGACCATCAACTACCGGACCTTCAAGCCGGAGCGCGACGGGCTGTTCTGCGCGCGCATCTTCGGCCCCACCCAGGATTGGGAGTGCTTGTGCGGCAAATATAAGCGCATGAAGCACCGCGGCGTGATTTGCGACAAGTGCGGCGTGGAAGTTACGCTGGCGCGCGTCCGCCGGGAACGCCTGGGACACATCGAACTGGCCAGCCCGTGTTCGCACGTGTGGTTCTTCAAGGGGTTGCCCAGCCGTATCGGCCACCTGCTGGACATCACGCTGCGCGAACTGGAGCGCGTGCTCTACTTCGAAGCCTACGTGATCGTGGAGCCGGGCGCCGACACCGGGTTGAGCAGCGGTGAAGTGATCACCGACGAGCGCAAGCGCCAACTGGACCAGGAATTCCCCCTCAAGTTCGTCGCCATGATGGGCGCCGAGGGCATCAAGGAACTGCTCAAGAAGATCGACGTCGAATCGCTCAGCGAAGAAATTCGCGAGAAGATGAAGACCGAGCAGAGCCAGCAGAAGAAGCTCAAGCATGCCAAGCGGTTGCGCGTGGTGGAAAGCTTCCGCAAGAGCGGCAACAAGCCGGAGTGGATGATTCTGGACGTGATCCCGGTGATCCCGCCGGAGTTGCGCCCGCTGGTGCCATTGGATGGCGGCCGTTTTGCCACCTCGGATTTGAACGACCTGTACCGCCGCGTGATCAACCGCAACAACCGCTTGAAGAAGCTGATCGAGTTGCACGCGCCGGATGTCATCGTGCGCAACGAGAAGCGCATGCTGCAGGAAGCCGTGGACGCGTTGTTCGACAACGGACGCCGCGGCCGCGTGCTGCGCGGGGCCAACAACCGCCCCCTGAAATCGCTCTCCGATACGCTCAAGGGCAAGCAGGGCCGTTTCCGCCAGAACCTGCTCGGCAAGCGCGTCGACTACTCGGGCCGTTCGGTGATCGTGGTGGGTCCGGAGTTGAAGCTCCATCAGTGCGGCCTTCCCAAGAAGATGGCGCTGGAGCTGTTCAAGCCGTTCATCTATCACCGCCTCGAACAGCGCGGCCACTGCACCACCATCAAGCAAGCCAAGGAACTGGTGGAGCAGCAGGACCCGGTGGTGTGGGACATCCTGGAAGAGGTCATCAAGGACCATCCGATTCTGTTGAATCGCGCGCCCACCTTGCACCGGCTCGGCATTCAGGCGTTTGAGCCGGTACTGGTGGAAGGCAAGGCGATCAAGATTCACCCGCTGGTTTGCACCGCGTTCAACGCGGATTTCGACGGCGACCAGATGGCCGTGCACATTCCGCTGTCGCCGGAAGCGCAGATCGAAGCATCCACCCTGATGCTGTCGTCCAACAACATTCTGTCGCCGGCGCACGGCGCTCCGATCACCATCCCGACGCAGGACATGGTGCTGGGCTGCTACTACCTCACCAAATCGCGTCCCGGCGCCAAGGGCGAAGGACGGACGTTTGCGTCCACCGACGACGTGCTGATCGCGCTCGAAATGGGCGAAGTCGAAACCCTCACCCCGATCAAGCTGCGCTACACCGGCAGGGTCATCGACCTGGTGCACGCCTTCGATACCCAGAACATCATCCACACCGAACCCATCGAGTTCATCAAGCAGTACATGGACACGACGGTTGGGCGCGTGATTCTGAACGACAACCTGCCCGAGGACATGCCGTTCATCAACGGCCTTTTAAAGAAGAAGGGGCTGGCGCAACTGGTGCAGTACTGCTACCTCAAGTTCGGGTTGCATATCACCGTCCACATGCTGGACGAGATCAAGGCGCTGGGCTTCCTGTACGCCACGCGCGCCGGGATCTCCATCGGCATCGACGACATGGTGGTGCCGAGCGAGAAGGCCGCGCTGGTGAGGGCCGCCGAGAAGGAAGTGGTGCTGGTGGAAAACCAGTATCAGGACGGCGCCATCACGCACGGCGAACGCTACAACAAGATCATCGAAATCTGGAGCAAGGTTACCGAAAAGGTTTCCGATGAAATGTTCTCGGCGATGGAAGAGGACGACCGCACCGGCCGTTACCTCAACCCGATTTACATCATGGCCGACTCGGGTGCGCGCGGTTCGAAACAGCAGATCCGCCAGCTTTCGGGTATGCGCGGACTGATGGCCAAGCCGTCGGGCGAGATCATCGAGACCCCGATCACGGCGAACTTCCGCGAAGGCCTCAACGTGCTGCAGTACTTCATCTCCACGCACGGCGCCCGCAAGGGTTTGGCGGATACCGCGTTGAAGACGGCCGATTCGGGCTACCTCACGCGCCGCCTGGTGGACGTGGCGCAGGACGTGATCATCAGCGAAAACGATTGCGGCACCACGGAAGGCATCTACGTGGAGCCGATCATCGAATCCGGCGAAACCATCGAAGCTTTGCGCGACCGCATTGTGGGCCGCGTGGCGCTGGAAGCTCAGCGCGATTACGAGGGCAACGTAATCGTCGGTGTCAATCAGGAAATCACGGAAGAACTGGCGGCGGCGATTCAGGCGGCGGGCATCGTGAGCGTCAAGATCCGCTCCGTGCTGACGTGCGAATCCAAGCGCGGTGTCTGCGTGGCGTGCTACGGCCGTAACCTGGCAACGGGGCGGTTGGTGGAACGCGGCGAAGCGGTCGGCGTGATCGCGGCGCAGTCTATCGGCGAACCGGGCACGCAGTTGACCATGCGTACCTTCCACATCGGCGGCACCGCTAGCCGTATCAACGAGCAATCGAAGCAGGACGCCAAGAGCGACGGTTTCGCCCACTACATTGGCATCCAGACGGTGCGCAGCAAGACTGGCGAAATGATCGCCATGAACCGCAACGGCAAAATAGTGGTGATGGACGACAAGGGCCGCGAAAAGGAACGCTACGAGGTGAATTATGGCGCGCGCGTGCTGTTGGAAGACGGCGCTCCGGTGAAGGCCAACCAGATCCTGCTCGAGTGGGATCCGTACACCTTCTCGATTCTGACCGAAGTCTCCGGCACCATCCACTTCAAGGATCTGGTGGACGGCCTCACCATGCAGGAGCAGTTGGACGAGGTCACGGGCATGTCGCAGTTGGTGGTGACGGATTCACCCGACGAGAAGCGGCAACCGCAGATCGTGGTCCGGCCGGAAGGCGCTTCGGGGTCCCGTTCGGAGGCCAAGAAGTACCTGATGCCGACCCACGCCCACCTGATGGTTCGCGACGGGGAGGAAGTCCACGCCGGCGATGTGCTGGCCAAGATCCCGCGCGAAACTACCAA
>JADGNT010000476.1 GCA_017883345.1 Candidatus Solibacter sp.
ATGGCGAGCTTGGCGCTCTTGTCCGCGCGGCGGTAGGCGCGCTGGAAGACGACCTTGAATTCGTTGAAGGCATCGAGCGTGGCGGTGGACGGAATGGGGAACTCTAGGGTCTCCGGGACGGGGATGACGGGGTCGCGGCTGACGTCCGGCCGGGAAGTGACATTGTAGTGCCCCAGGTTGAGCGACGGCGCGCCGGGCCGATCATTATTGATCAGCACCAGTTCGAGCGCGATGGTGCCGGGGTAGCGGTCGGCGTTGCGGATTTCCAGGCGGATGGCGCTACAGCAACTGAGTGCGACGGGCTGATCGAGTTTGTGTCGCGCCTCCATTTGAAGCGGCCTGTGGTCGGTGCTGATGAAGGAAAGGGCGGCGGGGCTGCCGCGCTGGAAGAACGAGGTTTTGGGCGGGCGCGCGTAAGGCCAGCGGAACATCCAGTACTCGCCGGAGAACGGAATGGCGAGTGGGCGCGGCATGACGACGGGGCCGCCGTCGCCGGGGGTTTGCGGCATGGGCGCGATCAGGGTCGGGATGGGCTTGATCTCGGGCCAGAGGATGACGCCCGGGAAGCCGCTGGCATTGGCGATGTCGCCGGCGGAGGCGTCGGGCAGGTCATCGCGGCCGTCGCCCGGCATGCCGGGACGCTGTCCCGCCGTCGCGCTGCCGTCGCTGCCGCCGTCGCCGTCGCCGGGGCCACGCATCAGGTTGGGAATCATGCCGCCGATGGTCAGGCCGACGGCGAGCAGGACCGTCAACGCGAGGCCCAGAAACGCGCGCGGCATACTCTTTGGCGGCTTGGGCTGGACGGCGCGGGAGGTCAGCGCGAAGACGGTGGCCAGGGCGGCGCCGGCGGCGAGGGAGAAGCCGGCGAGGACGGGATGGTGCAGCAGCACCGCGCAGACGCCGGTTTGCAGGGCGAAGGAGATGGCGAGCCCGGGGCCGAAGTCGCTCAAGAAACGCCGCTCGGGGAGTTGTGCGGTGGCGAAGAGTCCGGTGTCGTGCGGGATGTCCACCGGCGGCTGTTGGACACGCCACTGGATGTAGAGGAGATGGGTGGCGTTGACCACCAGGATCAACGCGGGGACCGCGGCGGCCGGTGAGAGTTGGGTCAGCAGGATCACGCAAGGTGCGAACCATACGGCGGCGGTGGAGGCGCGGAAGGTGACTTGCATGACGTCTTCGCCTTCCCATAGCGAGGCGGCCATGTACAGCACGATGGTGATGAAGGCGCCGGCAAGGCAGGCCGCCAAGGCGTAAACGGTGACGCGCAGAATCAGCCATGGGAACGGTACGCGGTCCCATTGCAGGCCGAGGGTGGATCGCCACATCAGCCAGCCGGTGAGGAGGATGCCGGCCAACTGGAGGCAAGGCACGAGCCTCCGCCGCCACACGGGGTCTACAGGTTGGTCTTCCAGCAATGGCACGGCAAGCTCCGTGAAATAGACGTCGCAGCGGGGAGCAAAGTTCCCGATATCCGGCGTGCGATGATAATTCCGTGGCTATGAATGCGCTTCTACTGACCGAGTACATGAAACTGGAGATGGTGGAGATGGCGGTGCCGGCAATCGGCCCCGACGACGTGCTGGTTCGGGTCCGCGCCTGCGGGATCTGCGGCAGCGACGTCCACGGGCTGGATGGCCGAACGGGGCGGCGGATTCCACCGCTGGTGATGGGACATGAGGCGGCGGGCGAGGTGGTGGAGGCCGGCGCCAATGTCACGGACCTGCGGGCGGGCGACCGGGTCACGTTCGATTCCACGGTCTACTGCGGGCGCTGCTTCTATTGCCTTCGGGGGGAGCAGAACCTGTGCGACAACCGCGAGGTGTTGGGCGTTTCGCCTGGGCCGTACCGGCGCCACGGGGCGTTCGCGGAGTTTGTGGCGGTGCCGCGGCGGATCATGTACCGGTTGCCGGAGAACCTGAGCTTCGAGCAGGCGGCGATGATCGAGGCCGTATCGGTGGCGGTGCACGCGGTGAGCCTTACGCCGGTGCGGTTGGGCGATACGGCGGTGGTGGTGGGCAGCGGGATGATCGGCCTCTTGACCATGCAGGCGGCGCGGCACGCGGGATGCAGCCGGGTGATCGCGGTAGATCCCGACGAGGGACGGCTGAAGCTGGCGCGGGCGGTGGGCGCGACGGATGCGATCGATCCGCAGGCGACCGGCGTGGTGGAAGCGGGCGTGGTGGAGGCGATTCTGGCGCTGACCGGCGGACGCGGGGCGGATGTGGCGTGGGAGTGCGTGGGCGCGACGGAGCCTGTCCGCACGGCGATCGGTGGAGTGCGCAAGGGCGGGGCGGTGACGCTGGTGGGGAATGTGTCGCCCCAGATCGAGTTGCCGCTGCAATCGGTGGTGTCGCGGCAGATTCGGGTGCAGGGGTCGTGCGCTTCGAATGGGGAGTACCCGGCGTGTATCGAGATGATGTCGCGGGGGGCGATCCAGGTGGATATGCTGATCAGCGCGGTGGCGCCACTAGAGGAGGGCGCGTCGTGGTTCGACCGGCTGTACCGGCACGAGGCGAACCTGATGAAGGTGATCCTGCGGCCGTGAGAGAAGTATATTCAACGCAGAGACGCAGAGAACGCAGAGATAAGCGCAGAGAACACATTTGAGGTAGAAATCAGTGGGCTTGAGCGGGCGAGCAGGGCCGCTGTTTGTGGCTCGGTTTGGCTTTCGTTTTCTCTGCGCTTCCTCTGCGTTCTCTGCGTCTCTGCGTTGAAGAGCATGATGGTTAGCACGTGTAAATTGCATCGGGCGGGAATAAAGCTGCATCATAGAGGGATAGAGTGGAGGGAAAGAGATGCTGATCAAGAAACCTGCCGATATCCTTTATTCCGAGATCACGCCGAAGCATATCTACATGAACCGGCGCAACTTTCTGGCCGGGGTGCCGGCCGCGTTCCTGGGTGCGCGCGAATTGCTGTCGCCCTCCGGGCAGGCGCTAGCGGGGACGAAGCTGCCCAACGTGCAGAAGAGCAAGTACACGGTGGACGAGAAGCAGAACTCCTACCAGGAGGTCTCCACTTACAACAATTACTACGAGTTCGGCACGGACAAAAGCGAACCCTCGGGTTACGCCAAGAACTTTAAGACCGAACCGTGGACGGTCAGCGTGGAAGGCCTGTGCAACAAGCCGAGCAAGTTCACCATGGAAGAGATTCTGGCGCTGGCGCCACTGGAGGAGCGGGTGTACCGGCATCGTTGCGTGGAAGCCTGGTCGATCGTGGTGCCGTGGGTGGGGTATTCGCTGAGCGCGCTGCTCAACAAGGTGGAGCCGGCGTCGAGGGCGACTTACGTGGCGTTTGAAAGCTTTTTCGACCGGCGGCAGATGCCGCACGCGGCCGGCCTGCAGTTCCCCTATGTGGAGGGGTTGCGCATGGACGAAGCCATGCACCCGCTGGCGCTGTTGTGCACGGGCATGTTCGGCGAGGCGCTGCCGCCGCAGGATGGCGCGCCGGTGCGCATGATCCTGCCCTGGAAGTACGGCTTTAAGAGCATCAAATCGATCGTCAAGATCCGCCTGGTGGGCGGCCAACCGCCCACCTCGTGGAATCTGTCCAATGCGCCCGAGTACGGGTTTTACTCCAACGTGAATCCGCGGGTGGACCATCCGCGGTGGAGCCAGGCGAGTGAGCGGCGGCTGGGCGAATTGCGCAAGCGGGCGACGCTGATGTTCAACGGGTACGGCGACCAGGTGGCCAGCCTGTACAACGGGATGGATCTCAAGAAGAATTACTAGCATGTGGAAACAACGCTGGACCAAGGTCCTGGTGTTCGTGGCCAGTCTCGGTCCGATCTTCTGGCTGTGCTGGCGGGCGTGGCACCAGAACCTTACACCCAATCCGATCGAGTACATCACGCGCTATACGGGCGATTGGACCATCCGCTTCATCGTGTTCACGCTCGCCGTAACCCCGTTGCGCAAGGTGCTGGGGTTGCCGGATCTGATCCGCTTCCGCCGAATGATCGGGCTCTACGCGTTTTTCTACGGGACGCTGCACTTTATCACTTACATCTGGCTGGACAAGTTTTTCGACCTGCCGGACATGCTGAAGGATGTGGCGAAGCGGCCGTTCATCACGGCGGGATTCACGGCGTTCCTGTTGATGGTCCCGCTGGCAGTGACGTCCACCACGGGATGGATCCGGCGGATGGGCGGAAAACGCTGGCAACTGCTGCACCGGCTGGTCTATTTGAGCGGGATTGCTGGCGTGGTGCACTACTACTGGCTGGTGAAGAGCGACATACGGCTGCCGGCCATGTACGGCGCGATGGTGGGTGTGCTACTGCTCTACCGGGCGGTAGCGCGGGCGATGAAGCGCAAGCCCGGCCTCGCGGTGCAACGTCCGGTCACCATTTCGCCGGGCGCACTGCGCGATAATCCGTAGTTGGCCACCACACGCCTGCTTTCGATCCTGGTTGCCGCGTACAACGAAGAGGAATATCTCGCCGCGTCGATTCTGCGCGCGCTGGAAGCGCCCTTGCCGGAGGGCCTGGAATCGGAGGTGGTGGCGGTGGACGATGGCTCTACCGACGGCACGCCGCAGATTCTGGATGAGCTCGCCGAGCGGTATCCGGGACGCATTCGTGTGTTCCACCACAAGGTGAACGCCGGCAAGGGGGCCGCCATCCGAACGGCACTGGAACACGCGGTTGGAGAGTTCGGCATCATCCAGGACGGCGACCTGGAATACGACCCGTCCGAGTATCCGAAGGTGCTGGGTCCGCTGCTCTCCAACAAGGCGGACGTGGTGTACGGGTCGCGCTTCCTGATTTCGGGCGAGCGGCGCGTGATCTACTACTGGCACGCGCTGGCGAACCACTTTCTGACC
>JADGNT010000477.1 GCA_017883345.1 Candidatus Solibacter sp.
GATCTTGGCGTTCCTGCATTGGAGAAGCACGTTGCCCTGCCCTGCGACGGCTTCGTCATCGGCGAGCCGGTCTCGGTGGTCAAGTTCGACTATCAGGGGCAGCGGCGCGGGCTGACCGCGAAGTGCCGCCGCATGGATGGACGCGAATACGAGGTGACGGCTTCAGAGGTGGCACTCGCCGCGGACACGCCAGGATCGCACTATCTGGCCGCGTACCGGAAGTGGATGGGAGTGGTACCGTACCCAGCCGAAACTCGATCCACGACAAGCCCCAAGTCACCCGCGGCCAACCTCGACCTGCGCGGTCCCGTCGAGTTGGTCGTGTTGTCGGTGAAGCAAAGGGCCGCTCGTTGCCGGTTGCTGGGTAGCGACCAGAGCGTTATGCTCCGCGCCGGCCGCCTGTGGACCGTGGTTCCCGGCGAGATCGCCGTGGTCAGGCCGGGCAAGCAGTGGAATTATGCCCGCAATCCTTATCTCTCCGGTGTGATCGAGTCCACACGGCTCGACGTGGCCGCACTGGGTCTGGTCCCGCTCCGCCTGGAAGAGCGAGGCCTATGGGATCCGTCGGCGCACTACTGGGGCGAGGAAGATGAACCGATTGAGAAATGGGCCAAGCCGATTATCGCCCGCGGGCCGCGGCCGGAGTTCGAGATGGAGCAAGTGTTGCCCGGCGCGGACTCTGACGATCTGTTCTCCGACCCGATCTCCCAATCCAATGACCGCAGGGACGCCGGCGACAGCGAGGGAGCGTACAAGATCCTGATGGATCTCTGTCAGGCCGATCTCCGCTGCCTGGACGCCCACTCACATCTCGGCAACCTGATTTTCAAGCAGGCGCCCAAGGACGCGATCCGTCACTATGAGGTGGGGGTCCGGATCGGCGAGTTGTCCCTCGGCGAAGGATTCGCGGGCCTGCTGCCGTGGGGATGGATCGACAATCGGCCGTTTCTCCGCTGCATGCAAGGATTCGGGTTGTGCCTATGGCGTCTTGGCCGGTTCCAGGAAGCTGACCGAATCTTCGACCGCATGCTCTGGATGAATCCGTCCGACAACCAGGGCGTGCGGTTCATGATCGACGACGTTCGTGCGCGGGTGGCGTGGGAGAAGAGCAGGGAGCGGTAGCGCTCACAGCGCGCCACACTGCCGGTTCCGTCCGTGCGTTCACATGGCTCCGGTTCGCCAGTACCGATACGCAACGATCCACTCGGCCCCTTCCGGAAGTGTTGAGGGCAACGGCAAGTCGGCGAGTGAGATCCGCTGGCGAGCGTTGCCCTTCCGGCAAACGGCGGCGAGTTGGTCGTCTTCGGTGATATCAATGCTCTCCACCGTACCCTCGCGCTGAAGCTCCTTCCACGGATTAACGCAAAAAGCATTTTCGCCTGAAATTGCCAATCGGCAAAGACTGGGGCGATTGCGCACGACCACAACGTCCGGAATGGGAGGGCTTTCGGCTAGATTCAGACCGGGAGGGGGGGCAAACATTCTCGGAATTCTTGCCGCTGTGTGGTGTCGACGGCGGACACCTGCGCGCAAGCCGCGATCGACGGGGGATCTGGATTGGAGCCCGCCCCGCGCTGGCTTCAGTCGGGTCGGTTACGAATGAGCCAAGCCTGTACGCGATCTTCGATCGCGATTCCACATTCCATGACTATGTCCTCACCTTCTTGAAGGCAGCGGGACTGGAAGCCCAAACGGACGAGCGTCCAAGCGCCCTGGCAGGCTGGAATCGCTGAAAGATGGGTGGGTGGCTGTCGGCGCGAGATTCTGGACCGCGTAATCCCGCTGAACGAACGGGCACTTGCGGCGCCTCGTCCGTGACTACGTTTCCCACTTTCACGAGGATCGGATTCACGAACAGCCTCGGTAAGGACACACCGAATCGCCGACCGGTTGAAAACCAGCCGTGTCGGGAGGCGACGGTGATTTCGAGCCCGCGCCTGGGGGTCTCCATCATTGCTACTCCTGGCGCCAGGCGGCGTAGCCGTCGTTTCGAGTCACAACGGGGGCCAGTGGCTCGATGAGCGCCCGCAAAACCGGTGCGTCTGCCCGATGGTCTTTGCGCCGAACAGCCCGTTCCTGACAACGTAACCGCGACTAGCTGCGTCGTACCACCTCGGACATTCGCTCGTGCGGCAAGCATGAGCAGGTTGGTGAATTCTCTTCGTCAATTTACGCCGCGGGGTGTGCGGATCCGGAATTGGCAACAAACAGGTGTTAGCGGCGGCGGGCGATGGAGCAATTTCGGAGGGGTCAGGAGCGGATTAGGGCTGCCGCTCGCGCACCGTCATGTACGAGTCGGCGGGAACGTTGGCAAGAACCTGCCGCGATCCCGAAGGCCACTCGATTTCGATGCTGTCCGCGCGAGTGCCGCGGCCCAGTCCGAAATGCACGGCCGACTCGCTCGCGCAGGCATAACCGGTTGACGTGGTGACGCGATTCACCTGCATGACGCCGCCGCTCCGGACGGCCACGCGCGCGCCGATGCCGTCCCGGTTGCTCCTGGCGCCGATGAGGTTGAGCGCGATCCAGTGGTTGCCCGCACCCATGATGTTGCGGAGCAGGACGGGTGGCTCGTTGAGGCGGGTGACCACGGCATCCACGCGCCCGTCGCGATCGAAATCTCCGAACGCGACGCCGCGGTTCAAGGCGGGCGGCCCGGCGAACGCGGCGCGAAACGCACCGTGGCCGTCGTTCAGCAGCAGCAGATTCTGCTGCCGGGACTTGCGGCTGGAGAACAGCTCGGTGTTGTCCTGTACATCGCCGGCGGCCACGAACACGTCCTTCCATCCGTCATTGTCGAAGTCGAAAATGCCCATGCTCCAGCCGCTCACCGGCATGGTGATGGCGCCCACGTGGCTTGGGTAGGTTACGTCGCTGAACAGGCCGTGGCTGAGATTGCGGAACACCGGGAAGGTTTCACTGGCGAGCGCCGTGATGACCAGATCCTCCCAGCCGTCGTTATCGAGATCGCGGAAATCGACGCCCATGGACGAGAGCGCTTTGCCGTCGTCATTGAGGCCTACACCCGCTTGCAGTGCGGATTCCCGGAAGCGGCCGTTGTGCTCGTTATGGAAGAGGAAGTTCGGGACGGTGTCGTTGGCCACGAACACGTCCATCCACCCGTCGTGGTCATAATCGGCGATGGCAACGCCCATGCCTTTGCCGCGATGCGCGGCGATCCCGGAAACGTCGGAAACGTCGGAAAACGTGCCGTCGCCGTTATTGTGATAGAGGCGGTTGGGCAGGGGCTCGTAGAAGCGCGGGTGGCAGTAGGTGCGAATACCGCGCGCGGCATCGCCACAGAACAACTCGACGGCCGGGTCCCACTTCACGTAGTTGACGACGAACAGGTCCAGGCGGCCGTCGTTGTCATAATCGACCCAGGCCGCGGCGACGGCCCAGTCATGGCTCTCCAGGCCGGCTGCGCGGGTTACGTCCTCGAAGGTGCCGTTGCCGCGGTTGTGGAACAGGGTGTTGCCGTTGACGCCGGTGACAAACAGGTCCGCGTATCCGTCGTTATCATAGTCGCCCGCCGCGACGCCGATGTTGTAGCCCGCGCCGCCCACCCCGGCTTTGGCGGTGACGTCCTCGAAGGTCCAGTCGTGCCGGTTGCGGTAGAGGCGGTTGCGGTACTGCGGGCCGGTTTTTTCGAGCGATGGCTGCTCCGCGCCGTTGGCGAAATAGATGTCGGGATAGCCGTCGTTGTCGTAGTCGAACACCGCTACGCCGCCGGCCATGGTTTCGATCTGGTGCCTCTCCGGCGTGGCGGCGTTGCGCAGCACGAACCCGATGCCGGAATGCGCGGTGCGGTCCTCGAAGAATGGGCCGGGCGGTGCGGCCGAGGGGGCGAGCATGGCGGCGGCGGCGAGCAGCATGGCGGCGATCGGGAAGGCCACCTTCATGGGTGCTCCGGCGCTCCTTTGCAGTTGGCGATCGCACGGATCGCGGCCTCGGCCGGGCCGGTTTCGCCGCGGGCGGAGTAGATACGGGCCAGCAGGTTGTGAACGCGGCACTCGTTGGAGGGCAGCCCGGGTTCGAGTACGCGCGCGGCTTCGGCCAGGCTGTTTTCGTGGTACAGGACGCGAGCCAGTTCGAAGCGGACTCCGGCGGCGTCCGGTGCCAGCGCCAGGGCCTGTCGCAACACGGGCAAGCTCTCCGCGGTACGGCCCTGCCGGAACAGAAACGCACCATAGGCCAGATAGGGCCGCCAGACTCCGCGGGCTAGATCCACCGCCCTGCGGAAAGACTTTTCCGAGGCAACGAACTCGCCCAGGGCATCCTGGGCCAGGCCCAGGTTCTCGTAGACGCGGCTTTGCTCCGCGCCTGCCCGCAGGGCCTGGTCGAATGCCGCGATCGCGCGCTCGAAGCGGTTGGCGTCATAGAAGGCGCGGCCGGAGAAGTACCAGGCATCGAGATCTCGCTGGTCCAGGCGCTGCGCCGTCTCGAAGAAGCGCTGGGCGAGGTCCCATTGCTCGCGCACGGCACAGACGCGGCCCGCCAGTATGTACCCCTTCGCATAGCGGGCGTCGAGCGCGATAGCGCGGTTGGCTTCGTCGAGTGCGGCCTGGAACTGGTCGAGGTTCAACAGCGCGCCGCCCAGGTACACCCGGACATCGGCACGGTCGGGGTAGAGCCCCAGGTACTGGCGATAGAGGCTCACGGCTTCGGCGGCGTGGAGCGAGCGGTAGGCTGCGTTGGCCTCCGCCAGCAAACGGTCCTGGGGATTTTGCGCCGACAGCAGCAGCCCCGTTGCGCAACACAGCGCGGCGAGGGCGGCTCTCGCACCCGTGGAGAATGTGGGGCAGGC
>JADGNT010000478.1 GCA_017883345.1 Candidatus Solibacter sp.
TCACGGGGATTCACCCATCGCCGGGCACGAAGGGCCTTCTTACGCCCCTACGGGGCTGGCGCGTCTCTGGGCCGGTCCCACAGGGCTTACGCCCTGGGCGTCCCACAGGGCTTACGCCCTGGGCTATTTTCTAGTGCCCCTAACGGGGCTTCGAACCGCGCACGCACAAGACTGGCCCGACGCGAAGAACCCGGCATCAAGGCGCAGACGCGGGTTGAAAATGTAGAAACTCCAGGCACGCAGTCCTGCGTGCAGCGTCGGCACTCTTGCGTGTGCCCGCTGCCCAGCGCGCAGAGGGTCGAGTGAGACGCGACGCGGCACGCAGGAGTGCGTGCGCCACGAGGGTGCTTTTTCGAGCCTGTCACCCAGCCCGCGTTTGGCCAGCCGCTCTGCCCCTTTGGGCAGTTCCGCCGCGATGGCTTCCCGCACGGAGCGGCCGATAGCAGGCATTCTCCCAGAGCACCAGTTCGAACGCCCCGCGGGCCGACGGCAGTTCGGGCGCGCCGTGGCGCTTTTGCAGGCGCGCAATGAGCTTCTTGAAATCGGGCATTGGCGAATAGGGTGGCGCCAGGCGACGCCGGATACGCACGTAGTTCCGTTCAGTATAAGTCTTCCCGGACTTGGGGAGGCGGAGGCAACCTCCTTCCGAAGGCCCCCCGCTTGAGCACTGGTACCACCAGCGATACCATTTGGATGTGGCAAACGCAGGGAAGATCCTGGGCCAGATGCGAAACAATCCCAGCGACTGGAGGATTGAGGATCTGAAGGTGTTAGCCAACCACTACGGGATCAATCACGATCAAACTGGGAGTCAGGGCAGTACCCGCAGAACCCCCGTCCGAGAATGACAGTGGTGGAGACGCGCGCGCCCCGGGGAAGCGGCGAATCCCGCTGCTTCCGACCGATATTGCTTTTCTCCGCGCTTGTCTCCGCGTTCTCCGCGTCACTGCGTTGAACGGACAGCTCCCCCGGCTCGCATTGCCGCAATCGTATAATAAGAATTCCAGTGGAAGACTTTATCAGGATCCAAGGTGCGCGGGTCCACAACCTCAAGAACATTTCGCTTTCCATTCCCCACGAAAAGTTGACCGTGATCACGGGCGTGTCGGGGTCCGGCAAATCGTCGCTGGCGTTCGACACGATCTACGCCGAGGGGCAGCGGCGCTATGTGGAGTCGCTTTCCGCGTATGCGCGCCAGTTCCTGGAGCGCATGGAAAAGCCCGACGTGGACGACATCGATGGCATCGCGCCCGCCATCGCCATCCGGCAGAAGAATACCACGCGAAATCCACGCTCCACGGTGGCCACTTCCACGGAGTGCTTCGACTTCCTGCGCCTGCTCTACGCCCGCGTGGGCCAGACGTTCTGCCCCACCTGCGGCACGCGCGTACGCAAAGATACGGTGGATGAAGTGGCGGCGCGCCTGCTGATGCAGCCCGAAGGGTCGCGCTGGTACGCGCTATTCCCCTGCGGCCAGCACCCCACCAGCGACGCGTTGCGCGATCACCTCTTCGAACTGCGCAAGAAGGGCTTCAACCGGCTGTTCCAAGGCGGGCGGCTGTTCGAGTTTTCGACCCCGGAATCGCTGCTCGATATCGACTTCAGCAAGCCCGTCTTCATGCTGGTGGACCGCCTCGCCATGGGCCCGGAACTGCACCAGCGCCTGGTCGATACCATCGAGATCTGCTACCGCGAGGCCGGCGAAGCGATCTTCGAAAGCGCGTCGGGCGCCGCGCCGCTGCGTTTCAACGAGCGCTTTCAGTGCAAGACCTGCGGCATGGAGTTCAATCCACCGGAGCCGATCCTGTTCAGCTTCAACTCGCCGGTGGGGGCATGCCCGCGCTGCCAGGGTTTCGGCAATACCATCGATTTCGACATGAACCGCGTGATCCCCGATGCCTCGCTCTCGCTGGAGGAAGGCGCCGTCGATCCGTGGACCAAGCCAAAGTACCGCTCATGGCTGGGCAATTTCAAGAAGCACCGTACCACGGTCCGCATGCACGTGCCGGTCGCCGACCTCAGCGCCAGAGAACGCGAAACGCTCGATGAATTCATCCGCCGCTTCTTCGATCACCTGGAGAGCAAGAAGTACAAGATGTACGTGCGCGTGTTCCTGAGCCGGTACCGCGGCTATGCGCTCTGCCCGGAGTGCAAGGGCGCGCGTTTGCGCAAGGAAGCGCTCTATGTGCGCGTCAACGGCAGGAACCTGGCCGATATCGTGCGCCTGAATATCGCGGAGGCGCAGGAGTTTTTCCAATCGCTGGAGCTCAGCCCGGAAGAGACCGCCATCGCCGAGAAGATTCTGGTGGAGATCCGCCAGCGCCTGAAGTTCCTCAACGAAGTCGGGTTGGAATATCTCACGCTGGATCGCCTGGCCAACACGCTGTCGGGCGGCGAGGCGCAGCGCATCCAACTGGCGACCTCGCTGGGCTCGCGCCTGGTGGGCGCCTGCTACGTGTTGGACGAGCCGTCTATCGGGCTGCACAGCCGGGACACGGGACGGCTGATCCGCATTCTGGAGGAACTGCGCGGCCTGGGCAACACCATCGTGGTGGTGGAACACGATCCCGACGTGATGCGCGCCGCCGACCACATCGTGGACCTGGGTCCGGGCGCGGGCGAGCACGGCGGGCACATCGTTTTTGAAGGCACGCTGCCCGCGCTGATGGCGGAGGGGAACCACTCGCTTACTGCCCGGTACCTGCGCCGCGAGCTAAGAGTTTCCGCGCCGCGCACGCGCCGCGCCATCGATCCGCGCCGGGTGATGCGCTTTTCGGGAGCGCGCGTGCACAACCTCAAGAACATCGATGTCGAAATCCCGCTGGGCATGATGGTGGTGGTGACCGGCGTCTCCGGCTCCGGCAAATCGACGCTGGTTCACGACGTGATTTTCCGCTCGCTCGAAGCGCTCCACAAGGCGCGCGACACCGAAGAGGACAAGCCGGCCACGGGCGCCGATGCGGAGATGGACGACGCGCCCGGCCCGCGATTGACGTGCCGCAAGGTGGAGGGCGCGGAGCGGATCACGACCACGGTGATGATCGATCAATCGCCCATCGGACGCACGCCGCGCTCCAATCCGGTGACTTACATCAAGGCGTTCGACCTGATTCGCGCCCTGTTCGCCGCCACCCGCGAATCCGAGAAACGCGGGTATACGGCGGGCCACTTCTCCTTCAACATTCCCGGGGGCCGGTGCGAAGTCTGCCAGGGCGATGGCACGGTCACGGTGGAGATGCAGTTTCTGGCCGACGTGGAACTGATCTGCGAAGAGTGCAAGGGCACGCGTTACAAGAGCGGCATCCTGGAGATTCGCTACAACAATCGCAACATCCACGAAGTGCTGCAACTGACGGTGCGCGAGGCGATGGATTTCTTCCACGCGGCGCCCCGCCTGGTGCAGCGCCTGAAGGTGCTGGACGATGTCGGGTTGGGGTACCTGCGGCTCGGGCAATCCGCCACCACGCTCTCCGGCGGCGAGGCGCAGCGCGTCAAACTGGCGTCGCACCTGGCGACCGCGAGCAACGCCGGCACGCTTTTCATTTGCGACGAGCCCACCACGGGCCTGCACTTCGACGACATCGCCAAGCTGCTGGGCACGTTCCAGAAGCTGATCGGGAACGGCGGCAGCCTGATCGTCATCGAGCACAATCTGGACGTGATCAAGGCGGCCGATTGGGTGATCGATCTCGGCCCCGAGGGGGGCGGAGGCGGAGGCCGTGTGGTGGCGGTGGGCACGCCCGAAACCATCGCGGCGGTCACCGAAGGCTACACCGGACGCTATCTCCGCGGCGTGCTGGAAGCGTAGAATCGTAAGCAGAGGTTCGCTATGCGACCGATTGCGCTGCTTTTCCCGTTGCTTTACCCGCTGTTTTACCCGTGCCCCGCGGTGTGGTGCGCCGCTGCCGGGCTGGAAGTGGTCCGGCCGATCATCGCGCAAAGCGACGGGGGCGTCTCTTCGCCGCCTGGATTCGAACATGTGGCGGGGGAGACGCTGTTCTTCAGTTGCCGCATCTCCGGCTACGCCAAGACACCGGAAGAAAAGGTCCACGTAGCCTACTCGGTGGAGGCCTTCGACCCCAAGGGCCTGCCGTTGACCGAGATCTATAAGAACGAACTGGTGAACGACGTGGCGCCGCAGGATAAGGAGTGGATGCCGAAGATTGCCACCGAAATCCAGATTCCCCCGCTGGTGGGCGCCGGCACTTACAAGGTACTTATTAAGATTGAAGACCTGGTGGCCAACACGAAGGCCGAACTCAGTGTGCCGTTTGAAGTCCGCAGTAAAGCCGTGCAGCCCAGCGATACCCTGGTGGCGCGGAACTTTCAATTCTTCCGCGGGGAGGAGGACACGCAACCAATTGAGAAAGCCGTCTACCGGGGCGGCGGTGCGCTATGGGCTAAGTTCGACATCATCGGGTTCAAATATGGTGACAAGAATCGCATCGACGTGAGCTACGTCACCAGCGTGCTCGGGCCCAGCGGGAAGGTGCTGTGGACCCAGCCCGAGCCGGCGGTGGAGCAAAGCGAGAGTTTCTATCCCAAGCGCTACGTGGTGGCTTCCATGGGGATTACGCTGCTGGCGAAGACCACGCCTGGGGAGTATAAGATTGCGGTAACAATCACCGATGCGGTGGGAAAGCAGACTTACGAGACGAAACAGACATTCACGGTGGAGTAGGGCTGCGAGCGCGAAGGCAAGCGCTGAGCTGAGCCACTCCAGGATCGGGTACAATCCAAAGAGCCGAGGGGCATTCATGCAAACGCAACCCACACGCCGGGCTCAGGCCCGAAGACTTTTCCAGAC
>JADGNT010000479.1 GCA_017883345.1 Candidatus Solibacter sp.
GAATCGCCTTCCATCGATCGTCTTCAGACACTTGCGAGGCATAAGAAGGCATGTTCTTCTGTCCGTATGTGAGGATGTGAAACATCCGGCCGTCTTTCAGTGTCAGTGTCTTCTCACTAGTGAGAGGAGGTGGCGCCGGGAAGCCGCGCATGGCGACGGTCCCGTCACCTCGTCCGGCCCCCCCGTGGCAGGGCACGCACCAGGTGCGGAACACGAATGCACCACGCGTGAATGCCGCAAGATCCTCGAAGGTATAGGGATTGCTCAACTCTTCGCCCGCACGGATCGCACCGGCCTCCGTGGCCTCGTAATCCACGGGATGAAAACCGCGCGGAATAGTATCGGGAGGGGGTGCCTGCAAGGTCTTTCCGTCGGGGAAGTTGGGATTCGCCGAATACGCCTTGTAGGCGGCGGTTCGAACCATCTCGGGAAGGACCTCCACATTAGGGCGGGACGGCTGTGGCCGGATCAGGAATCCGCAGGCGACGCACAGCGCCAGCGCAACGGCCAGCAACAGGTTGAGTTTCACGGTAAGGACTCCTCGGCACGCTCGATAACCTCGACGGCTCCATGCCGCTCCAGCAGGCGGCGAACCTGTACCGGCTCAAAGGCGGCGTCGGTCTCCTCGAGCACCAGCGCAAAGCGATCGTTGGTCACGCCCGGAATGACGGTTGCCGCCCGGCGGCCGGGATAGAGGCGGCTTACCACGAATAACGCGATCACGGTACTGATGCCGGCGAATAACACCATCACCTCGAATGTGACCGGGACGAAGGCGGGTAATGAGTTCCACGGTTTGCCACCCACGTTGACGGGCCAGTCGGCAGCGGTTGCCCAGTATTCGAACCAGAGTTTGGCCACGGCCCCAACCAAGCCCAGCGCGAAGCAGACCCAAGGCAGACGCGATGGTTGGAGGCCCATCGCCTTGTCGAGGCCGTGGACCGCGTAAGGCGTGTAGATATCGAGGATGGTATAGCCCTCCTTCCGAACCTCCCGGGTGATCGAAAGAATGTCGTCCTCGTCCTGAAAGATGCCGACCATCACGCGCCCGCTCATTTGTGGTGCCTCCTTTCGGCACGTTCGTGCGCCACGACACCCTTCACCTCCGCCATCGCAATCATCGGCAGAATGCGGCAGAAGATCAGAAAGCAGGTGAAGAAGAGCCCGAAGCTCCCCAATAATGTTGCGACTTCGATGCTGGTGGGGCGGTAGCTTGCCCAGTTGGATGGGAGAAAGTCCCGATGGAGACTGGTCACGATGATCACGAACCGCTCAAACCACATCCCGACATTGATCAGGAGACTGAGGACGAATACCACTGCAATACTCGTTCGGACTCGCCTGAACCAGAGGAGCTGCGGGATAAGCACATTGCAACTGATCATCGTCCAATAAGCCCAGGCGAAGGGGCCGAACGCCCGGTTCAGGAAGACGAACTGCTCGTACGGATTGCCCGAATAATGAGCCATGAAGAACTCGGTGCCGTAGGCGAGAGCGACGATGCTGCCGTTCAGAAGGATCAGCTTGCACATCACTTCGACATGACGCACGGTGATGTAATTCTGGAGGTTCATAACCGTGCGGGCGACAATCATCAGCGTGAGCACCATCGCCATCCCCGAGAAAATAGCTCCGGCGACGAAATAGGGCGGGAAGATAGTCGCGTGCCAGCCGGGAATCACGGCGGCGGCAAAATCCCAGCTCACAATGGTGTGCACCGAAACCACCAGCGGCGTGGCGAGACCGGCCAGCAGCATGTAGACGGTCTCATAGCGCTGCCAGGTTCTGAAAGATCCGTCCCAGCCGAGGCTGAAAAACTCGAAAAGGCGGCGACGCAGTCCCGGGTGCGCCCGGTCGCGAATCGTGGCCAGATCGGGTATCAGGCCCAGGTACCAGAATGTGAGCGAAATAAGGAAATAGGTCGAGATGGCGAAGGCATCCCACGCCAGCGGAGAACGGTAATTCATCCACAGCGGTCCGCGGAAATTGGGATAGGGGAAAATCCAATACCCCAACCAGGGCCGTCCCATGTGAATCAGTGGAAAGACACCGGCGCACATCACCGCAAACAGCGTCATCGCCTCGGCCGAGCGGTTGACCGAGGTTCGCCACCGTTGCCGGAAGAGAAACAGAATCGCCGAGATCAGCGTGCCGGCGTGCCCGATGCCGATCCAGAAGACGAAGTTTGTGATGCCGAACGCCCAGCCCACCGTGTTGTTCAATCCCCACGTGCCGATGCCCGTGGCGACCTGGTAGGTGACCGCTGCTGCACCCATTACCAGCAAGGAAAATGCAATCAGGAAACCGATCCACCACAGGGCATTGGGACGGCGGAGCATGGCGGCGCAGATATCGCTGGTGATCTGCGAGAGGCTCTTGTCGCCCAGAATCAGCGGCGGCCGCGAAACGGCCTGAACTTCAGCCACGATGGTCTCCCCCTTTGTCCGTCTTTTTGTCGCGGACAATTTTCAGATAGCCCACCGAGGGGCGAGTGTTGAGCTCTTCCAGCACGCGATAGCGCCGGCCGCTGTTCATCCGCTGCGCGACCTTGCTCTTCGGGTCGTTGACATCACCGAAGACGATGGCCTGGGCGGGGCATGTCTGCTGGCAGGCGGTCTGGATCTCGCCATCGCGCAGGTTGCGGTTCTGGCGCTTGGCCTCGGCCTTGGCGTCCTGAATGCGCTGCACGCAGAAACTGCATTTCTCCATGACGCCGCGTGACCGCACGGTCACATCGGGGTTGAGCGTCAGGTTGGCCAGGCGATCGTCCCGCGAGTTTTCAAACCAGTTGAAGCGGCGAACCTTGTAGGGGCAGTTATTTTCGCAGTAGCGGGTGCCGACGCAGCGGTTGTAAATTTGCTGGTTGAGTCCCTCACCGCTGTGCACTGTGGCGAGCACGGGACAGACGGTCTCGCAGGGAGCGTGCTCGCAATGTTGGCACAGCATCGGCTGATGCGCCACTTCGACGTCCCCGGGCGGTCCCGAGTAATAGCGATCGATGCGGATCCAATGCATTTGGCGGTTACGCAACACCTCATCCCTGCCCGTCACCGGTACATTGTTCTCCACCTGGCAAGCGATCACGCAGGCCGAACATCCGGTGCATGCGTTCAGGTCGATGGTCATGGCCCAGCGGTGGCCGGTGAAGGGATGGTCCTCGGGCCAGAGATCCAACGCGGGTGCCTCGTGAGCGCTCTCGTGTTTCGCCGCGCCGGAACCCAAAGCCTCCCGCGTAGTTTCCTGAACAATCGGACGTGGACCGCCGCCCGGATCCAGGTGTTTCGGTACCGTGAGGCTGTTGTAGCCCTCCGTTACCGCCACCGGTTGGCGTTTGCCAGCGGAAGTCACTTTCACATCGTCGCGCCAGTACCGGACGCTCCCGCTCTCCATGAGGAGAAATGGTGCGGCATTGGCGCCGATCATTCCATTCGGTCCCAGAGTCGGCCGTCGTTCGAGCCATTTGGGGCCAGTGTTGGCGAATCGCGCGGAAACCGAGCGCCCGTAACCAAGCGCCACGGCGACCACCTTTTCATGCTGTCCGGGCTGGATAAGAACCGGCAGTTCGATGGCGGTTCCTGAAACCTGGAGCCGGACGACGTCCCCGTTGTGGAGAGCCATGCGCTCCGCGGTTGCCGGAGCGAGGCTGGCATAGTTGTCCCACGTCGCTTTGGTCACGGGGTCGGGAAGTTCGTGCAGCCATGGGTTGTAAGCGTGCCGCCCATCCGGCATGGCGGGTTTGGGGTAGAGCACCAGGGCGAGTTCACCGCCCGAGGACTGGTCCGCGGCGATGGGTTTGACCGCCTGAACGTCGAACGGTTTCAGGGGAGAGGGCTGCGGCCGCACGCGCGCGAAACCGGCCTCGACGGACTTCTTCCAGAATGCCTCGAAGGTCTCCCGGCCGTCCTGGCGCGGGTAGACGTTCTCCTTCCAGAAGCCCTTGACCAGTTCATGGGCGGGAGCGCCGACGCCGGACCATCGCGCGAAACTTTCGATCGCCGGCCGGGCTTGTCCTAGTGGACGAATCGCAGGTTGGCTGATGGCGGCCACACCGGCGACCGGCTCGGAATCGCCCCAGGTTTCCAGAGGATCGCACTCGGGGCACACGAAGCGAGCCAGCGACGAGGTCTCATCGGGACGCGGCGACAGGCTCACCAGCAAGGGGATGCTCGCCAGCGATTTTGCGAGATCGTCTCCGCCTGGCAGGTCCGCCAGCGGATTCAGGCCCTGGAGAAACAGTGCGGCCACTTTGCCGGCTCTGATTTCGTCCACTAAGGCCGCGAGTTCCCGGTCGTCGCCCTGCTTCTGGTACGACGGCGACGCGATATCGAGCGTCGCTCCGTAGTTGCCGAGCAAGTGGTTCACGAAGTTGCAGAGCACGTGCGCATCCGTACGGGGAAGTCCGCATAGCACCAGGCTCCGGCCCGGCGCGGCCCACAGGCGGTTGGCCAACTCGTCCAGTACCTCTTCTGGCAGCGGGACTGGCGAGCTGGCTGCCTGAAGGACGGGGGAGCCCGCTTTCCGCGCCACTTTTACAGCCAGATGCTCGAGCGCGGCCGCAATTTCCTCCGGAGCCAGTTTGATCCGGCGGTCCGCCTTCGTACCTGTCAACGACATCCGCGATTCAAACTGGACGTGCCACGCGGAACGGGGGGGACTGGCCTCCACGGCGCGCGCTTCGCTGTACGCGGACGTGTATTCCACGGGCGAAATCCAGGAACCCAGGAAGTCCGCGTCGAAGCTGGCGATGATATCGGCCTTCGCGAAGAGATAGCGCGGCAGCACTCTTGCGCTGTGAGTTTG
>JADGNT010000480.1 GCA_017883345.1 Candidatus Solibacter sp.
GGCCGTCGCCGGCATTCCCCCAGCGGAGCACGCCCGGCTCGAACGCCTGATGCACAAAGTCCGGCAAACCGTCGAACTCCCCGTGACAGCGGTGGCGTAGCGTAGCCTTGCAGGCTGCCATGCCCCCATTCCTGGGGGCATTCTTCCTGGTTTTTGCTTCTTACTGCACCGCCTTTTTCATCGGCGCCTGCACGGCCGGCACGTTTTCATCGCGGATCAACTTATTGAAAGCGGCCAAATCGGCGCCCATCAGCACATCCAGTTTTTTCAGTTCGGCGTTCACCTGCGTCGCCAGATCTTCATAGACCATGTACGATTGCTGCGTCGGCTGATTATCCGAGCTCTGCACCACCCCCAGCACGTGCGCCAGCTTATTGTTGAGCTTGACAGGGAAGTTCAGCGGATCTTCGCTGGCGCGGTTCCTGGTCTGGTACAGGGCTTCTTCCACTTCCGTCAGTTTTTGGGTGAGCGCCTTGGCTGCATCGGCCACCTTCTTCGAATCGCGTTTGGCATACTCGTCCAGTTGTTTGCGCAGTTCGCGTATGCGGATCACCGCGTCGTTGGTGTCGCTCAGCTTGTCGCGCACCTGGAGCGAGAGGGAAAGCTGTTTGGCGTACTCCTCGGGCGTGGTCTCCAGGCGTGGGTCCTTCTTCACCTCGAAGGTCTGGGACTGCGTCTCGCCGTCCACCGTCAGCCGCACCGTATACTTGCCGGGCGATACGCGCGGCCCCGTGGTGCTTCCCGCCCACATGATCAGGCCGGGAAACGTGGTCGCGTCGGGATAGCGCAGGTTCCACACGAAGCGATTCATGCCGGCCTGCGCGGTGAGACGCGCCGGCGGGCCGCCGCGGAAGGGGTTCTCTGCTTCGTCGGCCGGCCCGGCCTGCGGGCGCGGCGCCTCGCGCGTGGAGAACTTGTGGACCGGTTTCCCGGTGCCGTCCAGGAACTCCAGCGTGACCTCGCCCTGCGGCCGGTTCTTCAGGAAGTACTGCACCACCGCGCCGCCCGGCGGGTTATCACCCGCGCCCCCGCCCGCACCGCCGCGCCCCCCGCGTCCACCGCCGCCGAAACGATAGGTGTCCCTCGGCTGGAACAGTTTGGCATCTTCCGTCGCGTTGAAGCCATTCAACTGGTAGAGCATGCCGACATCGTCCAGCACCCAGAAAGCGCGGCCTTCGGTCGCGATCACCAGTTCCTTCTCGCGCTTGTGGAACTGCATGTCGGTGACCGGCGTGACCGGGAGATTCAACTGGAACGCGCGCCAGTTTTCGCCGTCATCGAACGAAAGGAACAGACCGGTCTCCGTCCCCGCCACCAGCAGGCCCTTGCGATTCGGATCTTCGCGCACCACGCGGGTGAACGCATTGCTCGGAATCCCGTTGACGATTTTCTTCCACGTCTTGCCGTAGTCCGTGGTCTTGTACAGGTACGGACGGAAATCGTCCAGTTGGTAATTGGTGGCCGCCACGTACGCCGTGCCCGCATCGTGCGGCGAGGCGTCAATCGAGTTGATGCGGATCCACTCCGGCATACCCGGCGGCGTAACGTTGTCCCACTTCTTGCCCCCGTCGCGCGTTACCTGCACCTGGCCATCGTCCGACCCCGTCCAGATCACGCCCTTGCCGGCGGGCGATTCCATGATGGTGAAGATCGTGCAGTAGTACTCCACGCTGGTGTTGTCCTGCGTGATCGGTCCGCCCGAAGTGCCCATCTTGGATTTGTCGTTGCGCGTCAGGTCGGGACTGATGACCTCCCAATTCTGCCCCTCGTTGGCGGTCTTCATGAGCACGTTGGAGCCGATGTACAGCGTCTTCGGGTCGTGCGGCGAAAACACGATCGGGAAGCTCCACTGGAAGCGGTACTTCATGGCCTCCACGCCGTAACCCATGGTGTTGTCGGGCCACGCGTTGATGTTGCGGCTCTGCCCGGTGCGCTTATCCTGGCGGGTGATCAACCCGTCGTAAGAGCCCGCGTACACGATCTGGGAATTGCGCGGGTCGGGCGCGATCCATCCGCTCTCGCCGCCGCCCACATCGTACCAATCGGCCTGCGTAATGCTGGCGCCGGCGGTGCGGCTCGGGATGCGCACGGTGGAGTTGTCCTGCTGCGCGCCGTAGATGTTGTACGGGAAGTCCTGGTCCAGCGCCACGCGGTAGAACTGCGCGGTGGGCTGATTGTCCAGGCTGGACCACGTGCGCCCGCCGTCGCGCGTGATGGTGGCGCCGCCGTCGTTGCTCTCGATCATCCGGTTCGGGTCGTTGGGCGCGATCCACAGGCCGTGATTGTCGCCATGCGGCGGACGCAGATCGCTGAACGTGCGCCCCCCGTCGATGGAACGATGAATGCCCACATTGAGCGCGTACACCATGTCGGCATTCTTCGGGTCGGCGAAGATGTGCGCGTAATACCAGGCGCGCTGTTTCAGAATGTTCTGGTCGTTCACCTTGGTCCAGTTGCGCCCCCCATTGTCGGAGCGGAACAGGCCGCCATCGGCGGCTTCCACCAGCGCCCACACGCGCTCCGGATTGGCCGGCGAGATGGTGACGCCGATGCGGCCGAGCACGCCGCGAGGCAGCCCCGGCGCGCGCGAAATTTCGGTCCAGGTGTCGCCGCCGTCGGTGCTCTTGAAGAGCCCGCTGCCCGGCCCACCGCTATCCATGCGCCACGGTTTACGGCTGATCTCCCAGGTTGCGGCGTAGAGCACCCGCGGGTTGCCCGGGTCCATGGCGATATCCACCGCGCCCGCGTTGTTGCTGCCGGCAATGCCGCTGCCGGCAATGCCGCCGCGCTTCAGCACCTGTTTCCAGGTGGCGCCGCCATCGGTAGTGCGATAGACGCCGCGCATTTCGTTGGGCCCCCACAGGTGCCCGAGCGCCGCCACGTAGACAATATCCGGATTCTTCGGATGCACGCGCACCGCACCGATGTGGTAGCTGTCTTCGAGGCCTATATTGCGCCACGTGCGGCCGGCATCCACGCTCTTGTAGACCCCGTCGCCGTGCGTCGCGTTGCCGCGCACGCAGGCTTCGCCCATGCCGGCGTAGACGATATTGGGATCGGAATCGGCCACCGCCAGCGCGCCCACCGAGCCGGTCTTAAACTGGCCGTCGGAGACCGGTAACCAGGTCAGCCCGCTGTCGGTCGTCTTGAACACCCCGCCGCCCACCGCGCCGAAGTAATAGGTGTCGGGCTGCGAGGCGACGCCGGTGACAGCCACCGAGCGGCCGCCGCGGAACGGTCCGATCTGGCGGAATCTCAGTGAGTTCAGGAGGTCGGTCTGCTGTGCCACCAGCAGCAGCGGAAAAATACCCAGGGTTGCGAGTCTCAGGACCTTCATAGTCTTCGAATCGTACCAGATGACCGGCCAAACCGGGGACTGACATGAATTTCCGGCGACGTTTGCCGGAAATTCGCTGTCTGTCCGCGGTTTGACTGGAACGATTCGCCCTCTTGGCAATGCCTTTTGATTGCTGGCCTCCCGGGTGCTGTCTGGGTTAACCTAAGCTCTCAAGGACAAAACATTGCTAAAGGCCAAAATCAGCGCGCTCGGCTGCTATACACCGCCGCGAGTGCTTACCAATCAGGACCTGGAAAAGCTGGTCGAGACGAACGATCGATGGATCATGGAGCGCACCGGAATCCGTGAACGCCACATTGCCGCCCCGGAGATAGCTACCTCCGACATGGCGATTGAGGCCGCGCGGCGCGCGCTGGCGCAACGCGGAGTGGACGCGACGGAAATCGACGCGATCATCGTCTGCACGGTCACGCCAGACTACATGTTCCCTTCCACCGCCTGCCTGGTGCAGAACGGCATCGGGGCCAAGGGCGCCTGGGGTTTCGATCTGATCGCGGCCTGTTCCGGGTTCGTGTACGGCCTCACCGTCGGGGCGCACCTGGTGGCGGCCGGCACGCACAAGAAGGTGCTGGCGATCGGCTCCGACACCATGAGCCGGATTATCGATTACACCGACCGCGCGACCTGCGTGTTGTTCGGCGATGGGGCGGGCGCCATGCTGATCGAGCCCGCGGCCGAAGAGGACGGCGGCGCCGGCTTCATCGACTTTTTGGGCGAGATCGACGGCTCGGGCGGCGACTTCCTGAAGATGCCGGCGGGTGGCAGCCGGCTGCCGGCGTCCCATGAGACGGTGGACCAGAGGCTGCACTACGTGCACCAGGAAGGCGGGCCGGTGTTCAAGTACGCGTCGCGCAAGATGTACGAAGTCTGCCGCGATTTGCTGGAACGCAATCAACTGAAGGTGGCGGACGTGGGCATCATGATTCCTCACCAGGCGAACAAGCGCATCATTACGGCGGCCGGAGACCGGCTGGGAATCGCGCCGGAGCGCGTGATGATCAATATCGAACGCTATGGCAATACGACCGCCGGCACCCTGCCCCTGGCAACCCGCGATGCCATCTCGGAAGGGCGTCTGAAAAAAGGCGACATCGTGCTGTTTGCGGCGGTCGGCGCCGGGTACACGGTGGGCGCCAGTCTGTGGCGCTGGGCCTACTAGAGTGGCGCAGGCACTCGTGCCTGCCGCGTCGGCACTCATGCCGACGCTCGCTGCCCAGGGCGCAGAGGCGTCGAGTGAGACTCGACGCAGCAGGCACGAGTGCCTGCGCCACGAGGGTTGTCAATCCGATCCGACCTCCTTGATTCTCACCCCCACGGGCTTGCCGCGCGGCACGTCCAGTTGCAGGATTCCGCCGCGGTCGGTGGCGGCCTCGAAGATCTCTTCGTCGTCGATCTCCACCTGGTATGCGTGTCCTGGCTCGAGGCCGAGGATGAACACGGC
>JADGNT010000028.1 GCA_017883345.1 Candidatus Solibacter sp.
ACGGTGCCGCCCGCAATGCCGCCGCCTGCCAGGAAGAGGCTGTAGGCCAGCGGGTGATGGTCGCGGCCGGCGTTGTTGGCGTCGCGCGGATTGCGGATCTCGCACATCGGCGTGCGGCCGAATTCGCCGCCCCAGACCACCAGCGTGTCCTCCAGCAGGCCGCGCTGCTTCAGGTCTTGGATCAGCGCCGCGGTGGGCTTGTCGGCAATATCGCAGTGCGTCTTGAGCTTGCGATTGAGATCGGTGTGGTCGTCCCAACTGGCGTGGTTCAGCATAACGAAGCGCACGCCGCGCTCCACCATGCGGCGGGCCAGCAGGCAGTTGGTGGCGAACTGCCTGGTGGGGTCCTCATTCACGCCGTACATGGCCAGCGTCTCCGGGCTCTCCTTGGAAAAATCGAGCAGCTCGGGCGCGGCCATCTGCATACGGAAGCCGAGTTCGTAAGAGGAAATGCGCGAGGCGATCTCCATGTCGCCGGTTTCGGAATAGTGCTCTTCGTTGAGACTCTTCAGCACGTCGAGGCCGGCGCGCTGCATCTCGCGCGTGACGCCCGGAGGGTTCGAGAGATAGAGTACCGGGTCGCCCGAGCTGCGGAACACCACGCCCTGATAGGTCGAAGGAAGATATCCGCTCGACCAGTTGGAGCTTCCGCCGCTGGTGCCGACACCGGAGCTGAGGACGACGAATCCCGGCAGATTCTGCGACTCGCTGCCGAGACCGTAGAGCACCCACGCGCCCATGGTCGGGCGGCCCACCTGTATGCTGCCGCCGAAGAGCAGCAACTGGCCGGGATGGTGATTGAAGGCGTCGGTGTACATCGAGCGCACCAGGCAGAGATCGTCGGCGCATGACCCGATGTGGGGGATGTAATCGGAGAACTCGGTGCCGCTCTGCCCGTACGGGGTGAAGACGCGCGGGCTGGCGAGCACGGCGGCGTTGGGCTTGGTGAAGGCCAGGCGCAGATCTTTGGTGAGCTCGGGGGGCAGCGGCTTGCCGTGCCACTTCTGGAGTTCGGGCTTGGGATCGAAGAGATCGATCTGGCTGGGACCGCCTTCCATGAACATGAAGATGACGTTCTTGGCCTTGGGCGCGAAGTGCGGCTGGCGCGGCGCCAGAGGGTTCTGCTCCACCGCTGCGCCGCGGCCTTCGCGTTCCAGCATCTGCGCCAGCGCGATGGTGCCGATGCCGCCGGCGCATTCGCGGAAGAAGCTGCGGCGGCTCTGAATTCGGCGAAACTGTTCCAGGTCCATGGCTAAGATTTCCTTTTTGATTTGCGGGGCGGGAACCTTGGGAAGAATGCCCCCACGAATGGGGTCATGGCAGCCTGAAAGGCTACGCTACAAAGAAATGGCATGGCTAATCCCTCGTGATGAACTCGTCCAGGTTGAGGAGCACGCGGCTCAACGCGACCCAGGCGGCGGTTTCGGCCTGCGGCACGCCTTCCAGTCGATTGGGGAAGAGGGCGGCCACGGTCCGCGGGTCGGCGAGCAGCCCGCGGCTGGTTTCGTCGAAATACTTGCCCATGCGCTCGGCCTCGCGCGCCGTGGCCTCGCGGCCGAGCGTGATGGCGTAGGCGTGGTTGAGGCGCTCGCGGAAGCCGCCGGCGGACTCGCGCATGATGCGATAGGCGAGCCCCTGCGCGGCTTCGAAGAAGACCGGATCGTTCATCAGGTTGAGCGCCTGAAGCGGCGTATTGGTGCGTTCGCGGCGCGGGCAGGCGAGGCTCGCGGCCGGCGCGTCGAAGCTCATCAGTTGCGGATAGGGCACGGTGCGCTGGAAGTGTATGTAGAGGCCGCGGCGGTAGCGGTCGGGCCCGCTGCTCTCGTCCCACTTCACCGACCCCGCGTAGGCAAGCTCGGCCACGCCCTTGGGCTGCGGCGGCTTGACGCTGCGCCCGCCGATGCGCGGATCGAGTAATCCGGCCGCGGAGAGCGCTTCGTCGCGGATCAGTTCCGCGGGCAGGCGCAGGCGCGATTGGCGGGCGAGCAGCGTGTTTTCCGGATCCTTCGCCGCCAGTTCGGGACGCGCGTTGGAGCTCTGGCGGTAAGTGGAAGAGGTCACCAGCAGGCGCACCATCTGCTTCATGCTCCAGCCGCGCTCGATGAATTCGGCGGCCAGCCAGTAGCCAGGTATTGCTTGGCGGTGATCAGCAGAATTGGCTTATCGATATCGGGCACGGGAGCGTGGCCGGCACCGTCTTACCTGGCGGGCCACCCGATTCCCAGAAGCACCTGCGCCTCGTTTTGCGGCACTCGTAGATAGTACGCGGCGTCGCTGGAGGAAGGTCTCGACGGAACCTCCCACCGCAGATAGCGGATTTCCGGGGTGATGCGGATGTGCCAGAGCTTCACCCCGACTCCGCCGCCCAACACAAACGCTTGGTCATGGGCATGCCAATCGACGGACGAGAAGGTGACATCGCTTGGATAAAATCCATAATGAATGGTATTGATCCTGCCGCCAGCACGGCGCGGCGCGACTCCCACGGACACGTACGGGTGCACGCGAGGAACCGGCAAACGGTACTTCACCAGCAGCGGAAATTCCCACGAATTCGCGATGGTACGTATGTAGGATTCGTTGGCTATCAAGGGAATATAGGACGTGTTTCCGAGGCGGCTATACAGCGCATCGGTCTCAAAAGCAAAGTGGAACGGCAACCGCACCTCGATCATCGGACCCACGAGGTAGGGCTTGGAGTTCGATCGGTCAATGATTGGGTCATAGATTTGCGGATCTCTGCTCAATCGGACACCGCCTTCCACACCAATGGTCAGAGGTTGCGGCAGGCCAGGGATTGCGAGGCACAACAGCGCGAGCGAAAGGCGCATCACGCTTCTAAGAGTCGCGCCGGGCCGATCCAACTACGGGCAGCGTGAACTTTTCGGGCGAGTGCGGCCCGACCACCAATGGGCGTTCATTTGTCCCGGTTGTCGTAGGTTTCGGGACACCGGCCCCCCACAAACACATGGGGCGTCGGTGTCCCTTTTTTTGTGGGTGCCTGAGCTAGGACGTCCGGCACTAGCCCACAGTTGGGAACGGTATGTGGATTCCGGAAAATGACCCCGCGGCCCCGGCCGCCGCACTGTTCGAGCGATGAGAGCCGTCGAGTACGACTGCACGAACCGAGGCACGCTCAAAACCGCTATCCCTCGATTGGTCGAGCAATTGACACGGGTCAAGAAAACAGCGCCTTATGTACGGCGCGCACCCCGGAGACGGGTCGTTCGCATCCAACTGCCTGCTGGCGCGCCGCCTGGCGGAACGCGGCGTGCGATTCATTCAACTCTATCATCGCGATTGGGACCACCACAGCGGCGTGAAGGCCAACATTGCGCTCAAGGCCGAAGAAGTGGATCGGGCGACGGCGGCGCTGATCACCGACCTGAAGCAGCGCGGCATGCTCGAGGAGACGCTGGTGATCTGGGGCGGGGAGTTTGGCCGCACGCCGATGTCGCAGGGTGGCGACGGACGCGATCGTCGCATCGAGGGGTTTTCTTTCCTGGTTGCCGGCGGCATGAAGGCTGGGATCAGTTACGGCACTACCGATGAACTCGGCTATGCGGCCGAGGAGAACCCGGTGAGCGTGGACGACTTTCACGCCACCATGCTTCATTTACTCGGCGTGGACCATCAGCGCCTCGCCGTGAAATTTCAGGGCCTCGATGTCCGGCTGACTGGCATCTCCGGCGACGTGGTTAGAGATATCGTGGCGTAAGTGCGACGACGCTCCCTGACGGTCGCGGCTCGGACCGGATGCGTTCGATCAGAGCCGCGCGCGTCAGCAAGCGGCCTTGACATACTGATCTGTTACTTCTTCTTATCTTTGCCGACCGCGCGGGTTTCGATCGGCGTATCCTTGGCCTCGCGCGGCGAGTAACGGTTCAAGGCCGTAATCAAGTCCATCGCGCTGGCCGGAGCCGTCTGGCCGCCCGACAGGAGCTGTTTGTTGGTAAGTTTGCTTCCGTACAATTCCTCGTTCACGTCGTTATCCGGCCGCAGCGTGGCGCCGTGCAACGCGATCCCGGCAAACAGCCCTTTCGAGCGCGACCAGGAGAGTATTTCCGCCGACACTTGGACGTCGGTGGAAGCCGAAGTCTGGCGGCCGACTGGACCCGCCGCGACCGTGGCTTCGGCGCCCAGCGTGACCTTATCCTCCAGCAGACGGCGCATGCCGCGATCGTTCATGACCAGCATGATGATATCCGTGTTGGACACACCGATCTGAAAGCCGAAGCTGCCGCCTTCCACCCGAATTGCCGCGGGCGCGCCCCAGCCTGCCCGATTCTGGCGGCAAACCGCGTATCCGCGGCCGAATTTAGCGCCGATGCCGAGCGCCGCCTGCTTCATCCCAGGCACGATGACGATGCAGTGCGCCGTCTCCAGCAACTCTTGCGGAACACCCTTATCCGGGGTGGCCATGATCTCATTGAAAACCTTGGTAGCGTCCGACAACCGCTCCTGTGCGGTATCCGCGGCGAACAGAACTACCGATGAACAGAGCGATAACGCCAGTGCAAATTTGCGCATAAGTGACCTCGCGTCGATAGGCAGCAATTCGAGGTCCAACATCGGTGAGTGTATGAAGGCTTACAAAACCACCACGGTCTTCACATTCACGAATTCGCGAATTCCCCAGGCGCTGAGTTCGCGCCCGTATCCCGATGCCTTGACGCCACCGAAGGGCAGGCGCGGGTCCGACGCCACCATGCCGTTGATGAACACCATCCCGGCGTCGATCTCCTCGATGAAGCGCTGCTGCTCGGCGCCATCGCGCGTCCACGCGCTGGCGCCTAGTCCGAACCGGGTATCGTTGGCCTGGCGGATGGCCGCTTCGATTCCCCGGGCGCGCATCACCACGGCCACCGGTCCGAACAGCTCCTCTCGGTGAGCGGGCGAATTCGCGGGCGCGTCGACCAGCACCGTGGGCGCGTAATAATTGCCGGGACGCTCGAGCCTGTGCCCTCCGGTGAGCACGCGCGCCCCCGCCGCTACGGAGCGCCGCACCTGCTGATCGAGATCGTGCAGGATGACGGGCGTGGCCAGCGGACCTACCTGCGTGGTCTCCTGCATCGGATCGCCCACCACCAGCCGGGCCATGGCCTCCACGAAGCGCCGCTCGAACTCATCGGCAACGGCTTCTTCCACGATGAAGCGCTTGGCGGCGATGCAACTTTGGCCGTTGTTGAGGACGCGCGCCTGCACCGCCGTGGGCACCGCCGCGTCGAGATCGGCGCTCGGCATGACGATGAAGGGATCGCTGCCGCCCAGTTCCAGTACGCATTTCTTGATCTGGCGGCCGGCCTGCACCGCCACCTGGCGGCCCGCCGGCTCACTGCCGGTCAGGGTGACGGCTTTCACGCGCGGGTCGTCGATCACCCCGTGCACCAGCTCAGCGCCGATCAGCAGCGTCTGGAACACGTCCGCGGGGAAGCCCGCGCGCCGCACGATATCTTCGATCCCGAGCGCGCACTGCGGCACGTTGGAAGCGTGTTTGAGCAGGCCCACGTTGCCCGCCATCAGGGCCGGCGCCAGGAAGCGGAAGACCTGCCAGAACGGAAAATTCCAGGGCATGACGGCGAGCACCGCGCCAATCGGTTGGTAGCGGATGAAGCTCATGGGGCCGCCCGTGTCCACCAACTCATCGGCCAGCAGGTGTTCGGCGTGCTCCACGTAATAGCGGCAGGCGGTGGCGCACTTGGCGGCCTCCTGGCGCGCGGCCGCCAGCGGCTTGCCCATTTCGAGCGTCATGATGCGCGCGAATGCATCCTTTTCGGTTTCCAGGATTTCGGCCGCGCGCCGCATCCAGGCGGCGCGTTCGGCGAACGTGGTGTGGCGATAGGTGCGGAACGCCTCGGCTGCGCGCGCCAGCTTTTCGTCGAGTTGCGATTCGGTGAGCGGGTCGAATGTGGCCAGGCAGTCACCGGTGGCGGGGTTTATGGTAGCGATCATTACTCTCTATTCTCGGACAGGAGGCGTGCCACGCGCAGACCGCCGGCGCGTTGGATGCCGGGCACGAAGAATCGGTCCACGTATTCCTGGTCTGTGCCGGTGAAGTTCGCCAGATCGGCTTTCAGCACCACCCTTTGCCTGGACAGGGCGGCGGCGAACTGGCACCAGACGGCGGCTTTGCCCACCCCCACCAGTTCGACATCGGGCACGTCCAGCCAGCGCAGAACGGTCAGGATATCCTGTACGCGGTTGGCATCGTCGCTCCGGTTGAAGGTGAGGAACATCTTGGCCTCGCGGTCGCGCGGCGCCACGGCAGCGCCGGTTTGGAACGCGTCGATGGCGTAGATCGGCCGCCCGGTGCGCACCAGGGCGGCGAACTCGGGACTGTGGCGCGCGGCCTCCGCGCCGTCGGGATGGATGAAGAGCACCTTACGCCCTTCACCGGGGAACCAGAATCCGGCCACCCGGTCACCGCGGCCGGGACGCCCGAAGACGATCTTCTCGCCCTTGGCCTCGCTGACCACGCGCTCCGGCCACTCCGCGCCCAGGGCGAATTCCATCATCTCGCGCAACTGGTTCCGGTCGGTGATCTCCCGCACCAGCGTCTGCGCCGTGCGCACCCATTGCGCGAAGATTCCCGCGTAATCGAGGGCGTTGCCGGGGAGCGTGCGATTGTGCAGGGCGAGCATGTCCTGGAGCTTTTCGAGGCGGATGCCGCGTTCCTTGAATTTGGCGGCGTCGGGTTCGCCGAGCACGTGCTTGCCGAAGAAGCCGTAGACCGCCTCGCGAGCCACTTGATTGTAATTGTGCGGCGCGTCCTGGTGCATGGCCTGCACGTTGGCCGCGCGATCGAAAAGTTCGTAGATGGCGCGCACCGCGGGAAACTCCTCGGTGAGGTTATTCTTCGTCCAATCGCCGGTGGCCGAGACCATGATCATGGGCCGCGGAGCCATCATGGCGGCGATCTCCACGTTGAAGGTATCCAGGCGCAGGTTGGGCGCATTCTCGCACAGGCCGCCGCCCTGCATGATGGCCGAGATCATGTTCACCGGCGCGGAGAACTGTATGCGGTCATCCACTGCCGCCAGCAGAAACGTCTGCGTGGCCCCACCCGACGCTCCGGTGGCGCCGATGCGCGCCGCGTTGACGCCGGGCAGGGATTGCACGAAATCCACCGCGCGGATGGAGTTCCACAACTGCAAGCTGAGCGGTCCGAAGTCCCAGAGTTGTTCCGCGGGGCTGCCGAAATCGTGCGGCGTCTGGACGGTGTCGTTGTAGCCCACCATGTCGTAGCAGAAGACCACGTAGCCCTGCTGCGCCAAGTTGATGCAGCGCGCCGGAATCGACGCGTTCACCGCATGCTCCAGCCGCCCGTAGGTCCAGTGCCCGTGCGGCGAGACGATTCCCGGGAAGCCTCCGGCCGGAGCAGGCTTCATGGGGCGATAGAGATTGCCGCCGAGATAGTAGCCCGGCAGCGTCTCCAGCAGCACCTTCTCGATCACGTAGGTCTTGTTCTCGATACGACCAAATATCTGCGGGTGGGGAGGGTTCTTTGGCGGCATGGGCAGGAGTCCGGCGGCGGAGAGAATCTGTTTGCGCAAGTAGGCGCGCCGTGCCTGCCACTCCGCCAGCGTCTTGTAGGTGCGCGCGGTGAAGTGGGTATCGGTATTTGGAATCTCGGTGTTGCGCGCGTCATTTTCGGGGATGGGTGCCGGGATCTGCGCCGGGATCTGCGCATGCAGCGCGCCGCAAACCAAAAGCGTCAGTAACGTTCGCATGGCATCACGCTCCAAAAGGCCAGACTCGTTCGATGGTCTTGTTCATGATCCAGTCCCTGTCCTCGGTGTTGAGGAATTTCATCTCGTCGCGGACCACGCGCAGCGCGCGTTCATAGGTGGAGACGTTCTCCACGATGGGCCAATCCGTGGCCCACATCAGGCGCTCGGGTCCGAAGGCCGCGTGCAGCCGCTTGACGTACTCCTGCGCGTCCAGCCACGGATACGGCTGTTTGGAAATCGACCAGGTGTGCGAGATCTTGACAAACACCTTGGGGTAGCGCTGGAGGGCGATCAGCTTCTCCAGTTCCGCCGGCTGATCGATGGGGCAATCGGCCATGTGGTCGATGACTACGGTCAGGTCCGGCAGTTTTTCGAGCAGCGCCGCCACTTCCGGCATGCGCGTGATTGGGGCCAGCACCGTCATCGGCACTTTGAGTTCCTGGCATCGTTTCCACAATGGAGGCATGAGGGGGCCGCGAAACCAGTCGCCGGTCGCATTGCCCGCCGGACTGAGGCGCACGCCGCGAAAGCCCTGCGTGGTCAGGCGCGAGAGCTGGTCGGGCGCCGCGGGGTCCAACGGATCCACGCGGCAGACGCCTTGAAATATGCCCGGATATCGCTTCAGCACGCTCGCCAGGTAGCGGTTGTCGTACTTGTAGTGGATCACCTGGATGATTACCGTGCGCGCCACCCCGTTGGCCTTCATCAACTCCAGCAGCGTCTCGGGAGCGGCATCGCGCTCCGGCACGCGCGCGAGAGCGGCAAACGGAAACGCGGGGTCGTGCTTCCACACGTGGACGTGAGGGTCGAGAATTCGGGAATCGGCCGCCAGCGCGTTGGCCGCCGCGCCGGCCAGCAGCGTGCGGCGGGTGACCTCAGACCGGGTGACCTCAGACATAGATGGACTCCAGTTTGTTCACCACATACTCTCCGCAGCGTTCGTAGCTGACGCGCGGTCCCTTGCGCGCGGTGTCGAGATCGACGCAGAGCCACCCTTTGTACCCGATCGATTTCAGCACTCGATGGCAGCCCGGAAAATCCACGTTGCCATCGCCGAGGTCGAAGATATTGTCGAGCAGCTTGTCGCCGATCTTGCGCGCGTCCTTGTAGTCCAGCAGCATCAGGCGGCTCTTATGTTTCTCGATGGTCTTGACCACATCGCAATCGGCCAGATAGAGGTGCGCGAGGTCCGGCGAGAACCAAAACAGCTTGGGGTCGGTCATCGCCATGCAGCGGTCCACCTCTTCGGCGGTCTGCACGATTTGGCCCATGTGGTTGTGCAGTCCCGCGCGGAAGCCCATTTCGCCGGCGACTTCGCCGAGTTGATTGTAGCACTCGCACATGCTTTGGAAGCCGGCCTCCGACGCATTGCTGCGATTGGGTGAGAAGACCACGAGGTGGTTGGCGCCGAACTCCTTGAGAAAGGTCATGGCGGTGCGGGCGCCGGAGATCACGTCGGCGCGCCGCGCGGGGTCGTGCGCGGGACCGTTGTAGGAGATGGTGATCACGTGGCATCCGCGTTTGGACAACTCCTTTTGCAGCTCCGGCACGGTGATGCTGTAGGTCTTGAGGATCTGCGGAAACTGCGTCATGCGGATCCCGATGAAGCCGGTGTCCTTCATGACGTCCAGGATGTCGGTGAATGCCACGCGCGGAAACGAGTTCCACAGGTTGGCGCCCAGCGCCCATCGAACGTTCTTGTTGGCGGGCAGGCGCCCGGCGGCGCGGGCCAGCGTAGTCCCGAAAAGGGCTAGTGCAGTACGGCGGGTCATAGTCACTGATGTTACCCGCTTCGCGCCGCGGTTGCCAGGGGTGGTGGGGGTGGTGGGCCGGCGTGGTGGGCCGGCGGGCCGCCGTCCGAGTTTGGTGTTCGTCCGAGGAGACCGCTCCCGGCCCAGGGAGTATACTCCTACTCCGCCGCCCGCAGCACGGTGCACACGCTGGCGCAGATGGGGCCGCCGATATTGAAGGTCGCGGCGGCGCGCGGATTTGGCGCCTGCAAACCGGCCGGCGCTTTACCGAGCAGTTGGAGTGCGCTCCAGCCGATCATGGCGATGCCGGTGGCGCCGATGGGGTGTCCCTTGGCGATCAGCCCGCCGGATGTATTGATGGCGCACTCGCCATCGGGCGCCGCCTTGCCCTCGACCCAGTATTGGGCGCCCTTGCCGGGCTCGGCTTTGCCGATCACTTCCGTGCCCAGCGCGCCCATCACGGTGAAGCAATCGTGCACTTCGGCCACGTTCACGTCTTCGGGTTTGACTCCCGCCATCTGGTAGGCCGTGCGCATGGCACGGTACGCGCCCGCGGGATGCAGCACATCGCGGCCGGCCTTGCGAATGGGGTCGGTCGCCTGTCCCCATCCCGCCACCTGCACGCACTCGGATTTGGGAACGCCGAGCTTCGCCAAGCCTTCAGCGGTAGCCAGAATCAGCGAGGCGTAGCCATCGGTGATCTGCGAGCAATCGTAGGTCTTGAGCGGCAGGCCCTCGACTACGTAGCGATTGAAGCCCTCGATCTGGAGCGCCTGATCGAGGGTGATCTGCACCTTGTTCATCTGCGCAAAGGGGTTGAACCGCGCGTTGGCATACTCCTGCACGGCGATTGCCGCGAGATCGCGTTCGGTGACGCCGTAGGCGTCCATGTACTCGCGCATCACTTCGGCGAAGATGTGGGGGAAGACGAAGACCTTGCCCGCGCGCTCGTCGGGATGAGAAAAGTAGCCGAGCACCTTGCCGATGAGCTTGCCGTCCATCTTGCCTTCGGCATCGCGCATCTTTTCGTAGCCCACGGCGATTCCGGTCTCGCCCATGCCGAGTTGCAGCTTCTGGATCACAGAGAGAACGGCCTGCCCGCCCGAGGCGCAGGCATTCTCCACCGCCTCGATGGGCTTGCCTTCCATGCCCGGCGTGTCCGCCATCAGCCCGGCGAGCAAACCCTGCTCGTTGAGGGAGAAATTGCAGGCCGCGCCGATGCTGCCCACGTCCAAAGCAGACGGCTCCGTGCCGATTTGGCGGCAGGCGCCCTGGATGGCAGAATCCAGAATCTGGGGCACGGTCATGCCAAGCAGCTTGCCGAACTTCGATTGGTGGAAGGTGGCGATGTAAACAGGTTTCACGGTAATGTCCCAGTTCCAATTGTAGGGCCGGCCATTTCACGGCGGAGCACCTAGTACTTCGACCAAATGATAAAGTTCGCCACGTCAGCGGCTCCGTGGAGCCGCCTTTCCAGGCGGCCACCTCGGCATTCGTGCCGAGGTGCCTTCCGGCCTGGATATGCCCGCTAGAAAGCGGGCATGGCCGGCGGGGTACCCTCTGGGTCCGCCGGCTCCACGAATTGAGGCTTAGGAGAACCTATTCAGACGGCCGAACTACTAGACCGCCGCTTGAGATTCGTGCCGCGCGATTGGCCCAGCGACTCAAGTTTTTGGACGACACGGACCAGCACGTTATCCGGTAACGCTTCGAGTTCCTTCGGTGCGGGAGGCTTTACTTCAACGGAATAACTACTCACGCGTCCGACCGCGTTTTACGAGGTCCGCTTTGATCTTTTTCTTCTCCCTTGAAACGTAGTTTTGTGTTGCAAAAGGGAAGGCCAGCGAATATGATTGTCTCTGTCAGGAAACAAGTACCACCGGGGGCCTGCCAGTTTGCCGCTGACAGGTTCCCTCCCTTTTACGCCCCCAATGGTGCCTCAATATGTAGTGGCACGTCAAGATTTATATGTTCATATGGTGTCATAGGGTTACGGGTGGAAAGTTCCAATCGTCCTACATGTAGAGTCTTCACAACCGTCAAGACGCTAATTCTGGTAGCAGTTCTGTACGCCCGGACAGCTACTCGATCCGGTCCTTGGCCTTGGCTGCTGCCGTCGTCTGCCACTGCATTCTGCCTGGGGCATCGGCACCGCGGCGCTTCAGAGGAGCGATCTGGTCGATCACGTAGCCCTTGCAGGCTCCGTAGGTTTTGCCAGTTGCCGGGCAGGGATGAGAGTTCCTGAACGACTTCCGGGCGTCGGCGGAGCGCTTGATGCGACCGCGTACTTCAGGCCAGTCCTTTTGCAGATCCATCGAAGTCCCAGAACGGTTAAGCTCGCCCCCGCCCTGCCCCGTGCCGCGCCCCCTCAATCCCCGAGGAACTTGCCGAACGCCCGCAGCCCCTTGACGTTGTCGCAGACCGCCTTGATCCCCGCCGTCAGCGGAATCGCCAGCAAGAGGCCCGGCGCGTCCCACTGGAACCCCCAGATCGTCAGCGAAAACGTCACCACCAGCGGATTCAAGTGAACTCGCTGGTGCACGCGCTCCGGCGCCCGCGCCATCTCCATGGCCTCCACCACCTTGTTCACCATCGGCCCCTTCCCGCTGCCCTTGGTGGAAAAGTTGAGCAGCGCCACCACGGGCTCGGTGTTCATGAGCACTCGCGTGCTCTCCGCCGTGGCGATCGCGATATCGGCCATCTGCATCGCGTTGGGCTCAATCACCACCGCGCAATCGGCGAACGCAATCCGCCCGGTTTGTAGCTCCGGCGGCGGAAATAAGTTGCTCCTGGCTGTCGAGAGTGCAAGAATTTGGACAGCCGAATCATTCAAGATGACCCGTCTTCTACGATCCGCTTGGATTTGGGCTGCGACTGGAGCTCTTATTCTGCTTTGGGTCCCGCTGCTGGGCGCGATCAGGCTCTTTGACGTCGAGCCGCGCCGGCTGCGAACCGGACGCTGGTTCCGCAGGCTTGGGCGCGTCCTTGCAAGAGTCAACCCTTGGCGAATCCACATTTCGGGCGGTGAAAACCTGAACACGAACCAGGTGTACGTCATCGTTAGCAATCATCAGTCCATGGCCGATATCCCGGTGATTTCGCACCTGAAGCTGGATACGAAATGGCTCGCCAAGGCGGAGTTGTTCCGGTTGCCTTTACTGGGCTGGATGCTCCGCATGACAGGGGACGTGCCGATCGAACGATCCGACCGGCGCAAGGGTGCGACAGCGATGTTGCAGTGTGCGCGATATCTGCGCCAGCGATGCTCGGTCGTTTTTTTCCCCGAAGGAACCCGATCGCCTGACGGGCGGGTCCTGCCGTTCAACGAGGGTCCATTTAAGTTGGCGATTCGTGAGCAAATCCCAATATTGCCGCTGGTGGTGGAAGGCTCCGGAACCGCTCTGCCACGAAATTCGTGGATTTTTGGAAGAACCCAGGATATCCATCTTCGGATACTGGACGCCATTCCCGTGGACGGATGGAACATCAAACAAGTTCCCGCACTGCGAGATGCAGTTCGGCAGAGAATTGTGGACGAGTTGGACCGGCTGCGCGGTACAGGTCGAGGATCTTGACGCGGGGTCCGCGGACTACGGGCCGAACCTCCAAGGATGGTACGCGACCTTGCCAGCGGATAGAATGGGGATACCGTGACGAGATTCACACTATTCCTTCTGGCGGCAGGATGCGTTTCCGCGCAACCACAACCGAACGGACTCTATGCCATCTTCCACACATCGATGGGGAACATCACCGCCCGGCTTTACGAGAAAGATGCGCCGAAAACGGTCGAGAATTTTGTAGCGCTGGCACAAGGCGCCAAGGCGACGCGCCATCCCAAGACCGGGACGATGGTGAAGCTGCCGCTGTACGACAACATCACGTTCCACCGCGTGGTACCGGGCGAGATGATCCAGTCGGGCGACCCCACCGGGACCGGGTCGCACAACTGCGGCTTCACGATTCCCGACGAGTTTCTGCCCGGTCTGCGGTTCGATAGCGCAGGCAAGCTCGCCATGGCAAACACCGGCGAGCCGAATTCGGGCGGCTGCCAGTTCTTCATCACCGAAAATGCCATGCGCGTATGGGACGGCAAGTACACGATCTTCGGCGTGGTGGTGGAGGGGAAGGATGTAGTTTCGAGGATCAATCACGCTCCGGTCCGCGGCGACAAGCCGGTGGACCCGGTGAAACTGATTGGCATAACCATCGAACGGATCGGGCCGGAGCCGGTGAAGAAGAGGAAGAAGTAAAGGACGTAGCCGCCCCCCTCAATCCCCCAGGAACTTGCCGAACGCCCGCAGCCCCTTGACGTTGTCGCAGACCGCCTTGAGGCCCGCCGTCAGCGGGATCGCCAGCAAGAGGCCCGGTGCGTCCCACAGGAACCCCCAGATCATCAGCGAAAACGTCACCACTAGCGGATTCAAGTGAACTCGCGAACCCACGATCTTCGGGTACAGCACGTTCAACGCAACCAGGTGCAGCATCGCCACCGTCACCACCACCAGCACGTACACCGGCACCGCGTTCAAAGGCAGCGCCGCGAATAGCGGCGGAATCATGGCCAGCGGCAGTCCGATATACGGCACCAGGCTCATGAACCCGCTCAGCGGACCCACCAGCATCGGGTAGGGCACGCGCAGCGCCCAAAACAGCGTCGAGCTGATCAACGCCAGCAGCAGACCCAGCACGAAGTTGCCCACCACAAAGGCCCGCACCATGTCGGCAATCCCCTGCACGCTGCGCGCCGCGATCAGGCGATCCTCGCCGTGGAAGAATTGCAGGAAGCTGCGGTTGATGTGGTCCCGCCAGCTCAGCATGAAGTACACCAGGAACGGGATGAACGACGCCATCAGCAGCACCTGGTACACCGAGCTCAGGCGCGAATAGACGTAATCGCCGATTGGCGTGCGCTCTTGAAGAATCCTTACTTCGGGGATCGCCCCCGGCATTGGCTGCGGCGCCGGCTGCGGCAGGGGCGTGGCGCCCTTCTTGCCCTTCTTGGCCGCCGTCAGCGCCTGCTCCTGCTGCTTGCGGCGCTCTTCTTCCTGGCGCTGCCGCGCGGGAACCAGCATCTTGTAGGTCTGGTCTTCCATGGCGGAGATCTTCTGCTGGATCCCGTCCACCAGGTCGGCGACGCGCTGCCCGTACTTCGGCAGCTCGTCGTAGAGACCCGACAGTTGCGAATACGCCCCCAGCCCGATGACGTAGAGCAGCGCCAGCGCGAACGAACACACCACGAAGCTGGCCAGGGAGCGCGGGAAGCGAATGCGCATCAACAGGGCCACGAACGGTTCCAAAATGAAGGCGATGGTCAGCGCGATCAGCGACGTGATAAAGAAAAGACGCCCCAGGTACAGGATGGCAATCACCACCCCCAGCGCCAGAATCGGCAAAGCGATGTGACGCGCCTCCCGAGCGGCGCTGGCGGTGCTGGATGAAGGCTGCGTTACGACG
>JADGNT010000481.1 GCA_017883345.1 Candidatus Solibacter sp.
AGGAGCGCGCGACCTACGTCGTGTCCGGCGCGCGCGGGGCCGGCGCGCAACAGGTCGTCGTGCCGGTCACGCTGACCTACCGGTAGGGGAACAGGCCGCTCCTTCCGCGCGCCACCGAGCTTGTTTTGTATTTCTCTGCGCTTCCTCTGCGTTCTCAGCGTCTCTGCGGTGAAGGTGTTTTTATCCCGAGCCGGATTACTACCCCTTCAGCTTCATCGCCTCGGCGTCCCACAGGCAGACTTTCTTGTCGAAATAGCTGATGTTGGACAGCAGCGCCGGACCGGCGGCGCGGAATCCGAATACCGCGTCTTCCACCACCGGCTTGCGGCTGCGCACCGCGGCGATGAAGTTGCGGTGATGGTCGAACGCGTCGGTGTAGCCCTTCGGGGGCACGAACTTTTCCTCGGCCGACATCTGGCCGGTATTGACCTTGGGCCGCGCCGGGTACTTCTGCCGGTACTCCTTGAGGAATTGCTCCTGCTGGGCTTTCGGGAAGGTGTCGATGGTATGGCCGGGTTCCAGTTCGCGCGGCACTTTGGAAAGGGTCACGCCGTCCTCCACCGTCATGATGCCTTCGCTGCCGATGAACCGCAGCCCGGAGGTTTCGCTCGCGCCATCCACGAAATTGACGCGCAGCATCACATTGAAGCTGGGGTAATCGTAGAGCGCGATCATCACATCGGGGACATCGCGGCCATCCTTCCAGAAGCGCAGGCCGCCGGTGGCGTACACGCGGTCGGGGCCGAGCGCCCCTGTCACGAAGTGCAGTCCGCTGATCAGATGGACGAAGAGATCGCCGGGCACGCCGGTGCCGTAGTCGCGGTAGTTGCGCCAGCGGAATAAACGCACCGGTTCGAACGGCACCTTGGGCGCGTGCCCCAGGAAGCGGTCCCAATCGATGTTGGCGGGCGAGGCGTCGGGCGGAATCGAATACTGCCAGGCGCCGATCGCGGAGTTGCGGTCCACCCAGGCTTCCACCATATTCAATTCGCCGATGGCGCCAGAGGCGAGCATCTCTTTCGCCTTGCCATAGATGATGGAACTCACGCGCTGGCTGCCCACCTGGAGAATGCGCCCGGTGCGCTTCTGCGCCTCGATCATCTGCGCGCCCTCGGCAAGCTGCTGCACCATGGGCTTCTCGCAGTAGACGTCCTTGCCCGCATTCATGGCGTCGATGGAGATGGTGGAGTGCCAGTGGTCGGGCGTGCCGACGATGATGGCGTCCACGTCTTTGCGCGCCAGCACTTCCCGGTAGTCGCGCGTAGTGAAGAGGCGGTCGCCCCAAACTTCGCGGGCGCGTGTCAGGCGTCCGTCGTAGATATCGGCGACGGCGACCAGTTCCACGCCGCCGACGTTGAGCGAGTTGCGCGTATCGCCGCTCCCCTGGCCTCCGGCGCCGATCAGCGCGATGCGCACGCGGTCGTTGGGCGAGACATTCTGGGCCGCCAGCAGGCCGGCGCCGGCTGCGGTGGCGAGGAAATGACGTCTGGTAGACATGGAAACCCCGTTTCTACTCTACTGCTTTGGCACGGGCGGTGGCCATTTGCCGCGGAAGCGCGCCACCAGCGCACTCTGCACGGCCGGCGTGTACTCGAGGATGGCGCCGTGCTCCACCAGCGTGCGCGCGAGCGTCGCGGTGTCGATATCCTGCACCGCTAGCCGGCCGCGAATCGCCATCGCGGCGGCGACCCCCGCGGCCTGGCCCAGAATCATGTACTGCGGTTCCATGCGCAGCGTGCTGTAGGCCACGTGCGTCGCGGAAAAGCAGACCGGCACCAGCAGGTTTTGCACTTCGTTCTTCTGGGGCGCCAGGACGCGGTACGGAATCTGGTAGGGCTCCACCGCCACCTGCATATCGCCCTCGTTGCGCACGAAGCCATCCTGATTCACCACGCGCTGCACATTGTGCGAATCGCTATTGTAGGAGCCCATCCCGATCGGGTCCGGCTTGGTAAGTTCGGTCTGGATGTCTTTCTGGCTCATCACGTACTCGCCCACCATGCGGCGCGCTTCGCGGATGTAGAGCTGGTTGGGAAAGTGATCGGTATCCAGGAACTCGTCCTTGGCCAGCCCCCAAACGTTAGCCTCCTTCTGCAATGAGGCCGGCACGCGCGGATCGTGGGCCAGGAACCAGAACAACTGCTTGGTGTACTCCTCGTGATCGCGCCAGATCTCCTCGCGGCGCGCGTAGCCGGCGTTGGGGTAGTCCCAGCTATGGCCGATGTAATCCGTGGAGAAGGCCCCGTTGTTGTTGATATCGGCCTTGTGATTGGGTACCGGGATGACGGAGAGCACTTCGCCCAGGCGCGACGGGCGACCCTGCTTTTTCTGCATGGCGTCGAGCAGGCGCGCGAAGAGGTCGAAGCGCGCCGGGTCGTAGTGCGCGGGCTTCGGGTACGCCACCTGGTTGGCCGGATCGTGCGAAAGAATCATGCGGAAGTTGTAGGCCTGCACCATGCGGTCGGCCGAGCCCGGTGCGCCCGCGGGCGCGGCGGAAATCTCGGGCAGCAGTTTGCCATCGGCGCCTTTGGGCGAGAGGTCCACCAGGAACTGATGCTTGGGAGTCTCACCGCGCACGCCGCCCAGCGATTCGCCATACTGCGCCGAGCTTTCGCGCCCCCAGGTGTACGTCACCCCGGCCTGCGCCATGAGGTCGCCTTCATACGTGCAATCGGCAAACATCCGCGCGGTGTACTGCGCGCCGTTCTCCATGGTGATGGCCTGTATGCGCAAGCCAGATTTGCGCACGCCCTCCTTCTCGCGCAGGCGTTGATGGAAGAGCACGGTGACCCCGGCGTCGGCCAGCATCTTGCGGAAGATGTTCTCCGCCACCTTGGGCTCCACCAGCCAGGCGATCTCCTGCAGGTACTGCGCCATATCGTAGGCATTCCCCGCGCGCCAGTAGAACTCGAGCGAGTACCCGCCGATGACTTCGCGCTTGCCGACGTCGGTGCGCGACAGTCCGCCGGAGACCATGCCGCCGATGTGCTGCCGCGGTTCCAGCAGCACGGTTTTCAGCCCCATGCGTGCGCCGCTGACGGCGGTGATGGCGCCCCCGGCGGTGCCGCCGTAGACGGCAAGATCGTAATCCTGGGCGCCGGCCGCGGCCGCGCACGCCAGCAGAAGTAGAAGGCTCTTCATCGTGTATAAGGTAGCAAGCGGCGGCAGAGGAGAGGTCAGACCGGAACCGGGTACGCCTTATAGTCTCTCGCGGCATTTGAAATCGCCGCGTTCAGGAAGTTGGGCCAGTCAGGTCTCTGCCAGTTCCACGTCATGAGCGATAGAGCGCCATTCTATCGCTCAGAATTCTTCTCTGCGCTTCCTCTGCGTTCTCAGCGTCTCTGCATTGAATTCCTATTTCTTCTTCTTCGCCGCCGCTTTCTTCGGGTAGATCTGCCCAGTGAACCTGTAATCGGACTCGTCAATATCCAGCCCGCCCACGATCGGTTTGCCGTTCTTGGTGATCGACCCCGGGATTTGGTAGCACATGATCGATTTCGGATCCGCAATCGTGCCGCGGATCGCGGATTCCTCAATCGGCGTCAGCACCTGGTCGATCGTCTCCTGCTCGCTCCATCCATCCATGCGCTTGAAATACGCGATCGCCTTCTTGCGATCGATCTTGTCGACTAGCGCGCGCCGCATGTGCTCGTGCGGAAAGCCCAGCGTGTGCCCGGTCTCGTGCCGCACTACCCGGTGGAACTCCGATTCGAGTGTATCCATCGTAAACTCTTCCAGGTTCATCGTCGCCTTGCCCTTAGGGATGTGCAGAATCTCGGTCCCGACGTAAGACCAATACCCGCCGTCCTTTCCCCCGACCCGCGAAATCCGCACCTGCGGATCCGTGTTGCCCGGCACGAACTGGATGTTCGCGTCCTTGTTCCACGCGTTCATGTGCAGCAGGATCCGTTTCCGCAGATCGGCCGGCGCATCGTCCAGGAAGCCCACTGTAAGTTTCACGCCCGCCGATCCCCAGTACGACGTCGTCATCACCGCAATCCGCTGTGGCGTCGCCCGGAACCCGCGCATCAAACCCGCCAACTGGTCCATCCGCGGATGGTTTACCGGATTGATCCTGGTCGCCGTTCGCGCCGCTTCAACCAGCATGCTCTTGGGCAATCTCTTCAGCCTGCAGCAAATCAATTCGTTCTTCTTCATGCACATCCTCCCTGAAATCCCTCGATCACTCGATTTCAACAACAATCGGGTCCTTGCCGCCCTTCAGGTCCTGCGTGTTCTTTAGCGTGCTCTCGTTCTTCAGCGCCTTCACCAGGTTCGCCGACGGCACCTTGCCCTCCTCCGACCTGCCATACACTCCCGTGGCAGTCGACATCATCGTGGTCAGCGTCCGCTCTTGGCGTTTTTCGAAGCCGTTCCACAACTCCTTCGGAGTCGCGTTGCGGCTGCCGTGATGTCCCACCTTGTAGACATCCACGTCCTTCAACAGGTCCGGAATTCCATCCTGCGAGAGCGCCCATTGCCAGTTCTCCAGTTGCGCATCGCCCGGAAACAACAGCTTCTTCCCCTTCACCTCGAACAACAGAATCAGGCTCGTGTTGTTGAGGAACCTATCCAGGATGGTAACGATCGCCAGAGCGTTCTTCTTCAGCGCCGATTCGGCGTGATCGATGAACCAGCGCGTGTGGAGCGGCTTGGGGCCCTTGCCATAACGCGCCGCGCGCGGAAAGAGATCGAACGTTCCGGCGGCCGCCGCGGCGCGCTGCTGCAACCCCCAGAATTTGGTCGCCAGCCAATACTCGTCGCTCTGTTTCGCGTA
>JADGNT010000482.1 GCA_017883345.1 Candidatus Solibacter sp.
AGAAGGCCAGCGTCGCTACGCTCCGACGGGTGTTCGGGACGGCCCGGAATGCTGTTCGGCTTCAGCCCGGAATGCTGTTCGGCTTCGCCGGAATACGCAGCATACGCCGTGCCGGACATTCTGGCAATCAATAGCGCTCTGCTAATGTCCGGTAGCCGCACCAGGGGGAATTCTCGGTGGGCGCGCAAGGCCGCGAGACATGCGCAAAAAGAGCTTTGTAGGAAATCTCCTCAAGGCTGCTGTTTGCATCAGAAATCGATACGGATCAATAGCCCAAGTTTCCACCGATGGACACGCCAAATCGGCCCTCACACCAGCGAATCGAGATATGCCGCGTCCGGTCCTATGACGTGTGTAGCGCTGTTGTGGTATTGCTCCTCGTTGATTGCAGCAATCTCTGCGGCAGTCGCGGCTGTACGCGAAAACGTGGGCGTCCCTGTTGCGGGCTTAAAACGCCCCGCGGCAGTCTTCGACAGCGGAACCGTGAACCCCATGACTAGATCGGAATCGGGTATCGGCGTATCGCCGACGATGAAGAATGGCGACCCGTTCGACTCCAGGATCTCTATGTCCATCCGATTGAATATTTCCGTCATCATCGGAACGGCTTCCAGAGCGTCCTGCTCCGAGAAATTTGGATCCTGCGGCGAGAGCTCTGACAAATAAATGGCTTGTCGCATCAACTCACCCTCCGGGGTGGCCTTCAGCGCACCATATTCCGCATCCGTCAAGATCTGACCAAACCGAGCGACCTTCGCGTCGAACGCGGCCCGATCCATGCGGCCAACTTCAGCAAGAGCGTAGGCGAGAGCAATTCGCAGCCGACGACTCCTTTTCATGACGTGTGGAAGTCGGCAAGCGGCAATCGCGATCCCCCGGCAGAATCTTCGGCGTAGGTCCGCCGTAACCACGGTTGCCGGGTTCAGGATCTCGTCCTCGGTCTGTTTGATTTCGTTTTCAGCCTTTGCCAGCAGATCCTCAAGCACATCGTATGGCCGGAAGTTCTCGTCGAAGACCGTGTAGGTGTAGTCTCCGGTCATCGTCTTTTCGGGATTGACCGGGCGCGCCTTGCCGCGATTTTTCACATTCTGGAGTTTGTCAGCGCTTTGCGTATACCGGACATGTAGTCGCCCGGTTCCGTCTGCGAAACGCCGTTGCCAGAATTGCGGGACGTAATGCTGATTCCGTTTCTTGAAGTTGGGGTCCATCAGTTCTGACGTTAATTATGGCAGGTGACGCCTCGCTGATCTGAACGACACCGACGCTAACTCAACTCTGTTAACCAGCGGGTCAAAAGCCGCGTTCACGGGCTCAACGCGTCGTACTGGCGAAGATGGGCCGAAGATCATCTATCTTAAGCCGATGGCAGACGGTGGCACCCAAGAACCGGCGCCGCCGTTTTCCGCTATTTTCGAGGGGTCGCATAGCACGATCCTGCGAAGTCATAGCACGTTTTGCGGGGCTGTTAACCAGCGGGTCCCCTCGCTGGGGCTAACTCGCCTTTCGCCATCTGTTCGACCCAAAATCTCTTCCGATGCCGGTCCGCTGTTTAACGGCTTCCGAATCGGCCCCATTTGTTTTCAATCGATTAGAGAGGGCCGCAGATTGGTGTTTTGAACAGGGCTCGGGTTGGTCTAAGATCCCCAGGTAGGACTCGAACCGACAGCCCTTCGGTTAACGGGCACTATTGCCTTGCCACTAAACTTCGAATCACGCCGGACGGGGTATCCTGTACGAATATGGCTGATAACAACGCTCCTGCCCGCGAACTCGGGTTCGCCACCAAGTCTCTGCATGCCGGTCACACGCCGGATTCGGCGAGCCACGCGCGCGCGGTGCCGATCTACCAGACGACCTCCTTCACTTTCGACAACTCGGACCATGCGGCGGCGCTGTTCGGCTTGCAGCAGTTCGGCAACATCTATACGCGCATCATGAACCCGACCACGGATGTCTTCGAGCAGCGCGTGGCGGCGCTGGAGGGCGGCATCGCTGGCTTGGCGACGGCGAGCGGACAGGCGGCGCAATTCCTGGCGATCACCAGCCTGCTCGGACAGGGCGACGAACTGGTGGCGGCCAGCACGCTCTACGGCGGCACCTACACGCAGTTCGATGTGAGCTTCCGGCGGTTGGGGATCGACGTCAAGTTCGTCGAGCCGGACGACCCGGAAAACTTCCGCCAGGCGATCACCTCGAAGACGCGCGCGGTATACGGCGAGACCATCGCCAATCCGCGGATGAACGTGCTGGATATCGAGGCGCTGGCCAAGATCGCGCACGAGGCCGGTGTGCCGCTGGTGATCGACAACACCATGGCGTCGCCGTACCTGTGCCGGCCGATCGAGCACGGCGCGGACATCGTGGTGGAATCTGCGACCAAGTTCCTCGGCGGGCACGGCACGTCGATTGGCGGCATCATCGTCGATAGCGGCAAGTTCGCGTGGAGCGACAAGTACCCGGCGATCACGGCGCCGAGCCCGGGATACCACGGGATGAAGTTCGCCGAGGTATTCGGGCCGCTGGCGTACATCATCAAGGCGCGCGTGGAGGGCCTGCGCGATTTCGGACCGTGCATCAGCCCGTTCAATTCGTTCCTTTTCATTCAGGGGATCGAGACGCTGAAGTTCCGCATGGAGGCGCACAGCCGCAACGCGCTGGCGGTGGCCGAGTGGCTGGAGCAACAACCGGCGATCTCGTGGGTCAAGTACCCGGGTTTGAAATCGAGCCCGTACCACGAGATCGCGCAGAAGTATCTGCCCAAGGGGCAGGGGTCGATCGTGACGTTCGGCATCAAGGGCGGCACGGCGGCGGGGCGCAAGCTGATCGACCACGTGAAGATCTTCTCGCACCTGGCGAATCTGGGCGACGCCAAGAGCCTGATCATTCACCCGGCATCGACCACGCACCAGCAACTGAACGACGAGCAGCAGTTGGCGGCGGGGGTGAGCAAGGATCTGGTGCGCATCTCGGTGGGGATTGAAGACGTGGAGGATCTGCTCTGGGATCTGGAGCAGGCGATCGCGGCGTCGCAGGAGGCGTAAGCGCATTTCGAGGAGAGCGCTCCCTTAGAGCGTGAGAAAAGAAGAAATGGCCGCCGATGAACGCCGATGAACGCGGATGACAAACACATGGCATTCTTGTTTTATCGGCGTACATCCGCGTTCATCGGCGGCCCATAATGACTTTTCACAGCTTCTTGCGGTCGCGGCTCGGAACGGAGCCGCGCGCGTAACGGGATCTCTGCCCGCCCACGGCCGCGCGGAGCGCTAAAATGGCGCACAATGCCTCTTTGGCTGTCCGAATCCGACGTGCGCGCCGTGCTGGCGATGGGCGAATTGATCGACGCCATGGAATTGGCGCTGATCGCCTTCTCCGCGGGCCGCGTCGTGCAGCCGGTCCGCACGGTCCTAGGGATCCGTGAACGCGCGTTTTTTGGCCTCATGCCGGCGCTCGATTCCGATGGGTCCATGCTGGGGACGAAGTTGGTCACCGTGCTGCCCGAGAACACCGCCAAGGGCTTGCCATCGCATCAGGCTGCCATCGTGCTTTTCGACCCGGCATCGGGCGCGCTCCTGGCCGTCACCGATGGACGGTACATCACCGAAGCCCGCACCGCCGCGGTCTCGGCCGTCTCGGTGCGGCACATGGCGCGCCGCGACGCGGCGGTGCTGGCGATCATCGGAAGCGGCGTGCAGGCGCACAGCCATCTGGAGGCCCTCCCGCTGGTCCGCGATTTCCGTGAGATCCGCGCGTGGAGTCCCAACGCGGCGCGCCTGCAACAATTCGTGGCGGGCCGCAACGTCAGAGCCTGCGAGTCCGCCGAGCGCGCGATCCGCGATGCCGATGTGGTGGTGCTGGCCACGGCTTCGATTACGCCCGTGATCGACGATGCCTGGGTCGCGCCGGGTACTCACGTGATCGCCGTCGGCGCTTGCCGCCCGACGCACCGCGAGACCGATCCGCGCCTGGTGGCCCGCGCGCTCGTGGTGGTGGATTCGCGCGCCGCCGCCATGCAGGAAGCCGGCGACATCCTGCTCGCCATCGAGGATGGCCTGATCGGCGCCGGCCACGTTCACGCCGAACTGGGGGAAGTGGCGAGCGGCGCGAAGTCGGGGCGGCAACATGCCGGGCAGGTCACGCTCTTCAAGTCACTGGGTCTCGCCATCGAAGATGTGGTCTCCGCGGACCTGGCTTACCGCCGCGCGCTGGCGGCCGGGTGCGGTATGCTGGTCCCGCAGTGAAGCGTTTCTCGCTGGTGGCTCTCGGCGGTGCAACGGTGCTTGTCCTGGGGCTGCTGTGGGCCAAGCCGCTGCGCCGGGCGGCCGTCCCGCCACGCCTAACGCTCGCGCCCGCGCAACTCATCGCCGATGGCTACGACACGGCGATACTCACCATTGACGAGCCCTCAGCCGCGCCGCCACGCGTCACCATCGAGCCGGCGCACGCCGCCGCCGTCACGGAACTTTCCGCCGCCGGTCACGGGTGGAGGGCGCGGATCCGGGCCGGCGTCACGCCCGCTGCCATCACGGTGCGCGTCGAGATCCCGGGACTGCCGGCCGCGCGCGTCCACCTGGTGACCGCACTCGACCTCACGGATTCCGCCGCCGACGGCACGCCCGATTTCCTCCGCCTGGACGACGCCGACGACCAGCGCGCCTTCCGCCGCTGGTTCACCTTCCTGGCCGAGACGCAATATTTCGAGGCCGCCGAGCGCCGCCCCGCCGAGATCGTCGATTGCGCCGCGCTCATCCGCTACGCCTATCGCGAAGCGCTGCG
>JADGNT010000483.1 GCA_017883345.1 Candidatus Solibacter sp.
GGGCATCACCGTCCGCATGTTGGCCATACCGACCTGCGGGTTGTTGCGCGGCTCGGGAAGATTCCCGGTCGCCCAGCCCAGGACCGCGGGCGCACCCATGCAGGCGGACACCTGGTGCAGCCCGCCTTCGATGCGCTCCAGGACTTCGAATGATCCGTCCGCTTTCGGGGTGAACTGGTCCACGCCGAAGAACTGGTCGGTGATGCCCAGCCGCTCGCCGACGAGCTGCAATGTAACTCCGGCGCCGCGGCTGGCCGATTCCCATCCGCCGAAAACAAGTAGTTGTGAACGGTCAAGGCCTGGGATGGCGCCGATGGCGTCGGCCAGGGCGGCGGCGGTGGGGTGTGCGTCGGTGAAGCCTCCCGCGGGGCCGTCGAGGGCGATCAATTCGAACGGCACCTTCTGCGCGACGGTCATCATCACCTGCTGGAGCTTCGCCTTCGGACCCAGCGCCAGCAGCCACACTTTGCTGCCCGGCGCCTTGGCCGCGAGGTTCGCCGCTTCGTAGAGCGCGTGGCCGGCCCAGGGGTCAAGCACCGCCGGGAGCATCATTTCGTTTTTCAGTGCGGGACCGGCGGGAGTACCGACCGGCTCCAGGGTTTGCAGCGGATCGGGAACGACGCTGCCGAGTACGACAATGTGATAGCTCATGATTTTCTAAAGAAGGTCTTGGGCTTAATACTTAATACTTGATACTTAATACTTAATACCTAATGCCCACTGCCTAATGCCTGTTTTCTAATTAATTGCGGAGTGCAATCCGCCGGCGCCGGCGCGAAACTCGATATTGGCCGTTTCGCCGCCGAGCGGTTGCACACAATTCCATAAACAAGCTCCGCAGAAGACACATTTCTCTCGGTCGAAGGTGGGCACGCCGTAATCGCCCGGAGTGAGCGCCTGTCCGGAGCACATTTCGATGCACAGGCGCGTGTCGCAGGCCTGGCAGACCTCGGGATAGTAAAAGACCACGTGGTCCGCGTAGCCGGCCGGCGCCTGTACCTTTCCGCCCAGCAGGAGTGCGTCCTGATGAGAGACGAGCAGCTTTCCGTCGAAGGGAATGGTGGGCCAGCCGACGCGGTCCATGATGGCATCGTGCAGCGACAGGCCCGCGGCCGCGCAGTGGCGCTTCAACTCTTCGTAATCATGTTCGGAGATGCGGCCCTCGTAATACCGTTCCGGAGCGCGGACTCGCTCGTTGGTCGAGAGCGGTTCGTTCCCCAGCGAAAGACGTCCCTTGGTCAGGCCGGCGAGCATCATGCCGAGCACGCCGCGAACGACGCTGCGCTGGAATCCGTCGCGCGATTTTTCCGCGACGCGTCCCTCGGACTCGACCCAGCTCGCGCGCCGGCGCGCGATGTAGGTCTGCTCCAGATTTTCCTTGCTGAACGGCTTATCGGCGCGCAGCAGTTCGATGACGGCCTCCCCCAGTTGCGTGCCCGTGGTCCAGGCCTCGTCTACACCGGAGCCGGTCAGGACATTGGTGGAGCCGGAGCCCTCGCCGATGCGCGCGTAGCCGTTTCCCGCCAGTATTGGCTCGCCGCGCTTGCCGGATTCCTGCAACGACTTCGCGCCCCACGACCGCAGCGTTCCGCCCTCCAGGTAGCGCCACAAGTACGGGTGCTGTAGGAAGTGCTGGAGGTATCGGTAGGCCGTTCGCACCGGGCTGCCGAACCACGAAGGAACGAAAATTCCCACTGACGCGAGCCGGTCCGGATGCACGTAGAAGAAACCGAATATTTCCGGCTCCGGATATCCGAACGTGTGGAAGACGGTGCCGGGTTTCAGGTCCGTATTCTCGGGAAGTTCGACGACGAACTTCATGCCCACCGCCCACTCGCGGCGGTGATGGCCGTCGGGCATTCCCAGCTCCCGGTCGAGTTGCCGTCCCACCGCCCCGACCGGACCATCGGCAACCACGGTGAGGCTGGCCTTCACGTCCATGCCGGGCATGTAGCCGTCCTGCGGTTCACCCTTCTTATCCACCCCTTGATCGAGCAGCCGCACGCCGACGACGCGATCGTTTTCAACCAGCGCCTTCTCGATCGGCATGCCGGGCCACAGTTGCACCAGCCCGGTCCCCACCACCTGCGATCCCACCCACTGGTTGAATTGTCCGAGCGAGAGGAGGAAGCCATCGTCCTTCTTCAGGAAATCGGGAAGGTAGGGAAGTTCCACCGCATCGCGCTCGAACCGCAGTAGCGGACGTGCGGCGCGGAGCAGTTGGTCGGCGATGCGCAGTGTGATTGGCCGCCGGCTGGCGCCCACCGGGTCGAGCAGGTACAGCATCTTCTCGCTGGTCACCGCCGTTGCCATTGGGATTTCCGACACATCCAGCTCCGGGAAGCTGGCGCGGATCCCGCGGCCACGCGTGACCATGCCGGAAACGCCGAAGGAAATGTCGTCCGCACGTTCGTAGCAGATGATCTGCGGCGGCAGCCCCGGGCATACGGAACTCTGCACGCTGCCATCGGCCAGCGCGCGCGTCAGAGTCGTCAGAAAGCCGCCCATCGCCGGACCGAATCCCACGCAGGCGATGTCCACGGCGAGCGAATCGCGATGGACCTCCTGGGCCTGCGCTAACGGTGCAAATTCAAACTCGCTCATGCGGGGTAGTCCAGCGCCTCGGGAATCATGACCTTGGAAATTGCCTCGGCGGCGCGGTCTTTGGCGAGCCGGGCGCCGGTCAGGCAAGTATCCAGCTTCGTGCGCAGCGCCTGGAATTGTGCTGCGTTGCCGCGGCAGGAAGCGCAGGGCCCGGCTTTTGCCGGATGCGAACCGTCGGCCCCGATGACTTCTGTCGCGCAGGCGGCGATGCCCGGAATCAGGCCCTCCAGCGAATCGAGATCGTCGGCGATGTAGCAGCTCTTGTAGCCTTCTTCGTCCCACGCGGGGTGACGATTGAATCCGAATACGATTTCCGCGCAGATGCGTCCGACCTCGCCCGACGCGCGCGCCGACTGCACGTGGCACAGGTCCGCATAGAACTGCAGCAGGCCGGGAAGTCCTTCGGCCAACGACGGATTCTCCGGACCGCACTTCTCCAGCTCCAGCACGTCGAGGATGAACTGCCGCGCCGCCAGCAGCCAGCCGAGCGCGTCGGCGAGCGGAAAGGTCACTCCCTGCCGCGGTCCATGATAGAGCTTGGCGCCGTCGGCATCGGTGCTGTGCTGGGCGTGATCGAGCGTCCACAGCCAAAGCATCATCGCCGTCGCCATCGTGCACGCGCCGGTCCCCGGATGGGTGGACGCGACCTGGCGCATCTCCTTGATCCATTGCCGGAATTGCGCCAGGAAAACGGGGTTGGTCATGGTGACCGAAAGCTGGCGCCGTTGCACGCACTCCGGGCCTTCGTAGGTGGCTTCCAGTTGCGCGTCCATCCACTTGTTGGCGAGAAAGCCGGGACAGTCCTCGGTGATGCCGTAACCGCCCATCAGCGAAACCGCCTCGCGCATGTAATTCACGCCCACGCCGGTGTTCCACAATTTCGTCGCCGGGCACAGCACGTTCGCTTCCGAGTCCAGCATGACATAGCGCACCAGGGGATCGGATTCCAGTTGGGCGCGCAGTTCGGAGCCCGGTTCCAGTTCCAGGAGTTCCAATGCAACTTGCTCGGCGGCGCGCATGATCTTCATGGTCGCGCGGCCCCCGGTGATACCTCGCTGCCGGAGAATCTCGTCTTTCTCGCGCTCCAGCGGATCGACCACGTCGAACAGTCGCGCCGCGGCGAATCCGAGTGACGCGCTTGCTTCTCCGGCCGCCCAGACGTCGGCCAGGCGCTGCAAGGCGTCTTCGCGTTGCTGGAGGCCGAACTGGTAACGCACCGAGCCCGGGGTTGCGGTTTCGGCGCCGCGGAAGCGTCCGCGCTGGTAGCGAATCACCGGCTCGATGGCGCTCAGCAGGTGCGCCGAGGTCATCAGGCCGACGGTCACGCGCGTGCGCCGGAAGACGGATTCGATCACTTCGCCGTGCGAGTAGTTCGGGACGATGATTCCGTCCTTGACGGTGTAGCCGCCGATGATGCGGCTGGCCGGAATGCGCAGGTTGAAGATCGGGTCTCCCGTGGAGGAGATTTGGTGCACCAGCTTCTTGGTGGGCGTGCCGCGATCGAAGGTGCCGGGATCGGTCTCCTCCAGGATCACCATGCACGAGCCCTTGATGCGCTCGTCACCGGAATCCACGGCAGCGGTCACAAAGTTGGCGTACGCGATGTTGGTAATGAAGCGTCCGCGCTTTTCCGCCTGCAGGACCGGTTCTTCGCCGTCCTTCCACTCCGCGACGCGCAACTTGCCATTCAGCATCCCGGTATCGACGCCGACGTAGGGAATCGGCTCGGTCAGGCAAAAGGCGCCGCGCCAGTGCTTGCGCTCCTCGCCCGGCAGTGGCGGGCAGGCAAGCTTCATGTAGTGCTCAACCTGCTCCGGCGTGCCGCGCTCGTGGATCGGCGCGAGTGCGAGGTCTCCGGCGAGCGATGCGGTTGCCGCCCCGCCGTCCACCCATGCCAGCTCGAATGCGATCAGCGCCAGGACCAGGTTCTTCGGGCCTCCAATGAACCCGCCATGTTCCGGGTCCATGAACGCGCCGGTGATGCCCGACTTGTCGAAGGCTTCGAGCAGTTCGTTCTTGCGCGGCGTCCACTCGTGCGAGTTGCGGCCCCCGTCGGCGACCAGCCGGGCGACCGGGCCGCGTGCCACCGAGCGCGCCGACTGCACCAGCATCTGGAGGTCGTAGCGGTCGGTGAAGCGCCAGAGGATCTGGCGGACGTCGTCGCC
>JADGNT010000484.1 GCA_017883345.1 Candidatus Solibacter sp.
TGGAGTTCGTTGGCCGCGGCCTGGTCCCCACTGAGCATGATGACAGGCGTGCCGAAGTGACCGGCCATGGCGGCGATGACGTCAATCTCGCCCACCGGCTTGCTATTTAGCAGCATGTTCTGAATGCCCAACGAGCTATAGCTGTGTGACATGATGCCGCCGCGGACGTTCGCCTTGCTGTGCTGTCCCACGTAGGCCACCGCAGAAAAATGGCGGTCCATCAGCATTGACGGTCCTAACGCCCCCATCAGCAGCTTGGCTTTAGGATGAATGGTGAGAGTGGATAGAGTTTGGCTGCCGTCGTGTCCGTCCCAGACGATAACCTCCTCAGCGCCGCCAGTCAGAAATCCCTCTACCGCGGCATTGGCTTCGCCGGTGAGCAGTTGGCGCATCTCCTGATCTTTGGGATCGGTCTGGTCCTGTCGGCAAACCCCGCCGACACCTTCGGCGTCAGTAATCACGAATACGGTCTTTTTCTGGGCAAAACCAGCGAGGCAGCTCAAGAGCCCAATACAGAGCAATAAACGCATACCTATCTGGTACCACACGGAAGGCGTGCGCGCGTGACTTGCCCACGCGCCTTCGAGTGTAGCTACGGATACTGTCGTCCGAGGTGGATGCCGGCGCGGCGGTCGAGGAAGTTTGGCGTTTTGTGGCGATACGCGGGGAGGTCGCAGGAGCGGTGGCCGACACGTTATGCAGGTCTGAGGATCTATGGCAATCCCGTTGGGGACGTTAGCCACGCGTCAGACTTCCGGTGGGCCGAGCGCTACGGCCTCCCGGACTGAGTGTACCACCGCCATTATCCGGGCACGGGGATGCCGTATCGGCTCCCGAAGCAGGCTCACATTCTGGTGGTGCCCAAGATGGACGGCTCATCTCCCGTCAACGTGAACCCAGCGTTAAGACCTGATATCGGCAGCGATTCCCGACAGGATCTTCTCTCCCCTGGGCCACGCGTAAAGAACGGGATAAGCAGCACTGACCGACTGGCAGATCGGGGAACCATCAAGGATGGATCGATCATATTCCGGTTTCCAGCCCGTCCTGATGTACAATTCTTAGCGACCGGGTTTGGAGGATTCCCAGCCGTCATGAAGCGAATGCAATTGGCCTGCGCCGGAATGTTGTCGGCCGCCTTGACGCTGGCGCCTGGCGTCGAGGCGCAAGAGAATCCTTTACCGAATCCCGTGTTCCCGTTTGGCGCGGTGTACTTTCGCAAATCGAACCCGCCGGAACAGGATTGGGAGCGCGATCACAAGACCGCGGCCCAGATGGGGGTCAACATCTTCCGCCACTGGTTCATGTGGGCGTCGATCGAGAACTCGCCAGGCCGGTACGACTGGCGCGACTATGACCGGATGGTAGAACTCGAAGGCCAGAACCACATCAAGGTGGTCATCGCCGAAATCATCAATGGCGCGCCGGAGTGGATGTGGGACAAATACCCCCATGCGCGGCATGTCGGCAGCGACGGTTCCGAGAGCTTTCCCTCGGTTGGCGGCAGTAGCGCAACCGGCAGCGCTCCCCTTTGCCTGGATAACGAAGATGTCCTGGGCGAGGCCGGGAAGTTCCTGACCGCCCTGGTCGAGCGCTATCGCGATAAGCCCGCCACGCTGGGTTATGACGTGTGGAACGAGGGGGGAACTCAAGAATGCTTTTGCCGGGCTACCCAGGCGAAGTTCCGCGAATGGCTGAAAGCGAAATACGGCACACTCGACGCCTTGGGCCGCGCCTGGCACCGTTACAGCCTCGGCGACTGGGAATCGGTACATCCGCCCCGCGGCACGGGCGGCTACCCCGACTCGCTCGATTGGTTGGCGTTCCGGCGGGACGACGCCATCCGGCTTCTGCGCTGGCGCACGGAGCTGATTCGCCGGCTCGATAAGAGAAACAAGATTACGGCGCACAGCACGGGTCTGCTCACCGAGATTGAGTGGCGGACCGCGGCCAACGTGGATTCATACGGCTACACGTGGGTGGCTTCGCGTCATGGCAACGATCCCTGGATGCAGTTTCAGGCGGTGGACGTGGTGCGCGCCGGTTCGCGCGGGAAACCCTTCTGGCACGCGGAAGCCACCGGTGGGCCGCTTTGGATGCAGCCTCAGGTGATCAACCGCCCTCTGGAAGACGGGCGCAGCTCGGACGAAAAAGACGTGCGCGTGTGGAGCCTGATTGACATGGCGGCCGGCGCTACCGGCATCCTCTTCACGCGCTGGCGCCCACTGCTCGACGGCCCGTTATTCGGAGCGTTCGGACCCATGGGGATGGATGGCTCGGTCACGCCGCAGGCGGAGATGGCCTCCAAGTTGGCGCGCTGGACGAATTCGCACCCGGACATTTGGAAGTCACGGCCGGTCAGGGGCGATGTCGGTATCGTCTTCGTGCAGGAGTCCGATGACTTTAGCGTCGTCCAGGGCGGAGGGGGCGCCGGACCCGGAGCCGGCGGGAGGGCCGCGGCAGGTGCCGGCGGCGGTGCCAACTACGTCCAATCGGCGCAAGGGGCATACCAAGCCTTCTTCGACTCGAATATTCAAGCGGATTTCGTGGGCATCAATGATATCGGGGAATACCCGATGATCTATCTCCCCTATCCGGGGATGCTCCGGCAAGCCACGGCGGATAAGCTTCGAGACTATGTCGCAAAAGGCGGGAAGTTGGTCAGCGAGGGCTGCCCCGGGTATTTTGGAGACGGCGGTACGGTTGGCGTGGTGCAACCGAACCTCGGCCTGGACCAGGTATTCGGAGCCCGCGAGAGTTACGTCCAGTTCACTCCCGACCTATTGGGGAAGCTCACTCTGACCGTGCGGGGCACGGAGGTCGGCGGCCAGTATTTCTTGCAGGAGTACAAACTGGCGGGGGGCCAGGCGGCGGGCCAGTACGCCAACGGCCACATCGCCGCCGTCGAGCACAACTTTGGCAGCGGCAAGACGCTGCTAATCGGCACTTTCCCCGGAGGGGGCTACTACCGGAACCACGCGGCCGGAACGCGTGACTTCTTCGCCGGACTGCTCGCCTGGGGCGGAATCCGCCAGCAAGTCCAGTCCAGCGACGCCGCGGTGAAAGCCCGATTGCATACAGGTGCAGGCGGCACTTATGTCTGGGTGGTCAATCCCACGCGGATGGCACGGAACGTCAAGATTTCACTTCCCTTCCCGTTTCAACGGGCAGTGGAACTCTGGCAGGAATCCAGCCGTCCGACCATTAGCGGGAACACGCTGGCTGTTAATGTTGAGGATCGGAACGTGGCGGTGATTCGGCTGGAATAGCTGGGGGCGAAGGGCGCCCCATGCGGCCGGCCTCTGCGCGTGGAGTCGCGCGGCTCACCGAACCGGACTGCTCGCACTGCGGCGTTAAGGGCCAATATCGGTAGCTATCGCGAGCGCCAAACGACGCGGCGTAGGCATGTCCTGGCCAAGGGTCAGTTCTTCGCGACCTTCTTCGGGCTATCTTGCTTGAGAATGTCCGGCTCGAACCCGTCTGTCGTCACCTTTGGCGTCGTCTTCACGCCGGCGGAAAACTCGACCTTGATGTCTCCATCCCAGCAGGTGCAGTATACGGCCTTGTCCAACGAGATCTTCTTTGGCGGCGAGACATTCTTTGAAGTCGCGGTGTTGGCCGCTTCGAAGATCGGGACTTCGGTTGGGCTGGTACGTAAGCCGCTGGTGTTTTCGACGATTGGCGCGACGGCCTTGTCGCGCGGATGACCAAACTCCCACGCGTGGAAGCTCCCGGGTCCCGCTCGAAGTGCCTCTCCCGCCGAGATGACTGCAATCTCCGGAGAGACAATCTTCAAGAATTCTTCGGTACTTCCGTTGTAGGAGCCGTGGTGAGCGACATGGTAAAGGTCAGCTTTCAAAAGGTGCGCCGGTCCATATTTGTCGGCAAGCATCGACAACTCCGGGACACATTTGGATTGAGGTTGCGGACACGAGGATTTTGCGGCCGAGTCCTCGTTTTCCGAATCCCCGACGAACAACATCGAGACCTCCTTCGTGACGACGCGCACCGCGATGGAGTCGTTGTTGGCGTTCAGGCAGTTGCGCCCGCCGGAGAGCAACAGGATCTGCGGGCCGTCGGCACTTTCACCCGGGAGGAGGTGAACCCCCAGGCCGCCGGCGTGGATATTCTTATCCCGGACCGCAAGGTAATTGATCTGTTTACTGGTGGCAAATGCACGGGCCTTCTTCAAATCGTCGATGCCGCTGCCGCATTCAGCACCGTTGTCGATAAGCGTGTGAACCGTGAAGTTGTTCATCACATCCATTAGGAACATGGTGTGGTCCTTGTGCGGATGGCTGATGATGATCGCTTCGATTGTCTTGTTCCAGTCCGGGTGCTTGGCGAAGACCTGATTGAGATAGTCAATCAGATGGCGGCGGTAGACGTCCCCGCTCGGTTTTTCGCTCGTCGATTCACCGCCTGCGTCGATCAGGATGGCACCGTCTTGGAACTCTACCAGAGCCGAAGCAGCTTGGCCGACGTTGATGTAATGGACCGTTACTTGGCCGTGCAGCGACGCGACGCACGCGCAGGCGCCAAGCAGTACTGACCGGATTCGGGACAACTGGAACATGGCGTTCTCCTCACAACTGATAGCGAAATCGTACCTGAAAACGGGCCACTAAACCAGCATTATCTACGAATATCGGTAGCTACGAACCGCCCGCCAGCAGCCACAACTTCGCCCTCAACTCCCTGATGCTGATTCCCATTGCCCGCGCGGGCGTCTCGGCCAGGCTCTCGTTGGGAGCGCGTTCAACTCCC
>JADGNT010000485.1 GCA_017883345.1 Candidatus Solibacter sp.
CTTCCCGTGCCCGGTCACTTGTACGGAAAGGCACTGACTGACAAGCTGGTTGGTGTCGACGTGGATCCAGCTACGGCCGACATCAACGCCAACTTCAACGTCAACCTGGGAAAAACCAATTGTCTGACCGGCACTTTCTTCTACCTGGGGTTGGACAACAACCATGGCAATAATGTCGACTTGGTTACCGTCCTTACCCACGAGTTCGCCCACGGCTTGGGCTTTCAGACCTATACCAGTGGCTCAAGCGGCGCGCAGCTTGCTGGATTTCCGAGTATTTGGGACGATTTCCTTTTGGACACCAGCACCGGCCTGACATGGACCGGCATGACCAACGCCCAGCGTGCGGCCTCAGCGCTCAATGAGGGCCACCTGGTCTGGAACGGAGCCAATGTAGCCACCAATGTCCCGATCGTCCTGCAGAAGGGCGCCCCGGCGCTCACGGTCACCTCGCCGGCCAGTGTGGCCGGAGGTTATCTGGTGGGAACGGCGAGCTTTGGACCGGCCCTCAGCAGTCCCGGCGTCACGGCCGAGGTCATGCCCGTGGTGGACACCGCGCCGAACCTGGGACTTGCCTGCAACCCGCTGTCGGCGCTCAACATCGCCGCTGTGAATGGCAAGATCGCCATTGTTGACCGGGGAACCTGCACCTTCACCGTGAAAGTGAAGAACGCTCAAAACGCCGGCGCGCTGGGGGTCCTTGTCGTCAACAACGCTGTCGGCACTCCGCCAGCCGGGTTGGGGGGGACGGATGCCACCATTACCATTCCCGCCGCCATGATCACACTGACCGACGGAAACACGTTGAAGGCTGCGTTGGCAACGCGGTCCCGGACCCACTCGGGCATGTTTGCCAATCTGGGAGTCAATCTGGCCCTCTACGCGGGAGCGGACGCTGCCGCTCGCGCGTGGATGTACGCTCCCAATCCCTACCAAAGCGGTTCCTCGGTTTCGCACTGGGACATTAGTGCGTTCCCGAATCAGCTAATGGAACCCGCCATTAACGGCGACCTTACACACGAGGTCATACCCCCGTTTGATTTGACGTTCATGCTGTTGAAAGACATCGGCTGGAATTGAGCATGGCGCAGTAACGGAAGGCCGGGCATGCCGCTTGGGAAGCGCGGCTGACCGGCCTTTTGACATTTACCCCGTTTTCGCCGGCAGCACCCGTCCAGGCGGTCAACCCGCAGGCCGGTGGGCTCCCACGGAAGACGCGTCAGTAGGGCTCGGGATGCACCGTGACATCGGCATGCGGGACGATCTGCTGGATCACGCCTTCGATGGTTTCGGTGAGCGCGTGCGCCTCGAAGAGAGTCTGCCGGCCGTCCACCAGCACGTGCAGGTCGATGAACAGCGCGGGGCCGGAGTAGCGCGCGCGAATGTTGTGGCAGTCTTGCACACCGGGAACCGCCGACACCGCGGCCAGGATGCGTTCTTCCATGCCGGCGGGGGCCGAATCCACCAGCGCATCGATCGTGCGCCTGCCCAGTTGCCAGCATACCCAGATCACCAGGGCCGAAACGCCCAGCGCGGCCACCGCATCGGCTTCGCGCAGCCAGTCGAGCGACGGCGCCGATTCGCCCAGCTTGACGCACGCCAGGCCCACGATCACCACCGACGAACTCCACACGTCGGTCTTAAAGTGCAGCGCGTCGGCCTCCAGCGCCTGGCTGTTGTACTTCTTGGCGGTGCGCGAAAGCATGCGGGAGCGCGAGACATCGATCGCGATGGAAGTGGCCATCACGGCGAAACTCCAGAAGGTCACCTCCACCTCCACCTTGTGGAAGAAAAGGCGGTGTGTGGCCTCCCAGATGATCCAGCCGCAGGTGATGAACAGCAGCAGGGTTTCGATGAGCGCGGAGAGATTTTCGACTTTGCCGTGCCCGTAGAGATGCGTGCGGTCGGCCGGCTTGCCGGAGATGCGCACCGCGATGTACGTCATCAGGGCGGCCACCAGATCGAGCCCGGAATGCGCCGCCTCGGCCAGGATGCCGAGGCTGCCGGTCAGCAGGCCCACGATGGTTTTCATCGCGGTGAGCCCAATCGCAGCCAGCAGCGAACTTAACGCGGCGGAGCGTTTCTCGGTATCCTCTGTAGTGAGCTTCAGAGACACTACTCCGAATCTAACACGGCGGGGTAGTCTTCACCGTAGAGTTCGATGACTTTGAGGCGGAGGAAGAATGCCCCCACGAATGGGGGCATGGCAGCCTGGGAAGGCTGCTCTACGGTGTCACGAACACGCGCGCCAGCAGTTCCTGCGCTTCGTGCTGGATGGCGCGCAGGTGGTCTTCGCCGACGAAGCTCTCCGCGTATAGCTTATACACGTCTTCTGTCCCCGAGGGACGCGCCGCGAACCATCCGCGCGCGGTGGACACTTTCAATCCGCCGAGCGCGGCGCCGTTGCCGGGCGCGGTGGTCAGCATGGATTGGATGGGGTCTCCGGCCAATTCGTGGGCGGTGACCTGGTCCGGCGAGAGCTTGGCCAGAAGGGCCTTCTGCTCCGGGGATGCCGGGGCGTCGATGCGCTGATAGACCGGCGCGCCGAATTGCTCCGTCAGGGCATGGTAAATCTCGCCCGGGTCCTTGCCGCTGCGCGCCATCATCTCCGCCGCCAGCAACCCCATGATGATGCCGTCTTTGTCGGTTGTCCACACCGTGCCGTCGCGGCGCAGGAAGCTGGCGCCGGCGCTCTCTTCGCCGCCGAAGCCGAGCGAGCCATCGAACAGTCCGTCGACGAACCACTTGAAACCGACCGGCACTTCCACCAGACGCCGGCCCAAGTGCCTCGCGACGCGATCGATCATGCTGCTGGATACCAGCGTCTTGCCGACTCCGGCATCCTGCCGCCAGCCGGGGCGATTGGCGAATAGATAGGAGATGGCGGCAGACAGGTAGTCATTGGGCTTCATCAGGCCGGCGCTGCGCGTGACGATGCCGTGGCGATCGTGGTCGGTATCGCAGGCGAACGCGAGGTCGTACTTGTCCTTGAGGGCGATCAGGCCGGCCATGGCGTAAGGGGACGAGCAATCCATGCGGATTTTGCCGTCCCAATCGACGCTCATGAAGCGGAAGGTGGGGTCGGCGCGATCGTTCTGGATGGTGAGGTGGAGGCCGTAGCGTTCGGAGATGCGCGCCCAATAGGCTATGCCGGCGCCGCCCAGCGGGTCGGCGCAGAGATTGAGGTGCGCGTCGCGGATGGCGTCCATGTCGACGACGGCGGCCAGATCGTTGACGTACGCGGAAAGGTAATCGTGGCGGTGGGTGGTAGCGGCGGCGAGTGCCGGCTGGTATGGCACGCGCCGTACTTCGCGCAGCGCGGCAGCGAGAATCTGGTTGGCGCGATCCTGAATCGGCCGGGTAGCGCTGGTATCGGCCGGACCGCCATTGGGCGGATTGTACTTAAATCCACCATCGGCAGGCGGGTTGTGAGACGGCGTGATCACGATGCCGTCGGCGAGCCCCGCGGTGCGGCCGTGGTTATACATCAGGACCGCATGGGAGAGCGCGGGCGTGGGGGTGTAGCCGAGCGCGTCATCCACCATTACGTCAACGCCGTTGGCGGCGAGCACTTCGAGCGCGCTGGCGAAGGCCGGTTCGGAGAGCGCATGGGTGTCCTTGGCGAGGAAAACCGGGCCATCGGCGCCATTGGCCGCACGGTACTCGCAGATCGCTTGCGTGATCGCCAGGATGTGGCCTTCGTTGAACGAGCCATCGAACGAGGAGCCGCGATGCCCGGAGGTACCGAAGCTCACGGGCGCATCGGGCGCGAGGCTGTAGTAGGCGGTGATCAGACGGGGGACGTCCACCAGCATGGAGGGCGGCGGGCACTTGCCGGCAAGAGGATCGAGGGCCACCACACTAAGGTACGCGCGTTGCCCCCCTTCGCGCAATCATGTTAGCTTGGAAATTAGAGAAATTGGGGACCATTTCACGCAATTCTAATCCAAAGGAGAGAAACCTCACATGCCATTAGTCTCAATGCGGCAGCTTCTCGACGAGGCGGCCAAAGGCGGGTATGGAGTTGGCGCATTCAACGTCAACGACATGGAACAAATTCAGGCGATCATGGAGGCGGGCCGGGAAACCCAGTCGCCGGTGATCGTGCAGGCGAGCCGCGGCGCGCGCGCCTACTCGCAGGACCGATTCCTGTATCACCTGATGATCGCGGCGACCGAAGTCTATCCGGAGCTTCCGATCGTACTGCACCTGGATCACGGCAACAGCGTGGCGACGTGCAAGAGCGCCATCGACATGGGCTTCACCTCTGTGATGATGGACGGCTCGCTGATGGAAGACGGCAAGACGCCGTCGAGCTTCGAGTACAACGTCGGGGTGACGCGCGAAGTGGTGGCACTGGCGCACGCCAAGGGCGTCACGGTGGAAGGCGAAATCGGCTGCCTCGGCGGGATCGAAGACGGCCACGGCGCGGGCGGCGACGGACTGAGCCATCTGACGGACCCGGATCAGGCCGTGGAATTCGTCAAGCAGACCGGACTGGACGCGCTGGCGATCGCCATCGGCACCAGCCACGGCGCATACAAATTCAGCAGCAAGCCGACCGGCGAAACGCTGAAGATGGCGCGCCTGATCGAGATCCACAACAAGCTGCCCAACGTCCACCTGGTGATGCACGGTTCTTCGAGCGTCCCCAAGGAACTGCAGGACATCATCAACCAGTACGGCGGCAAGCTGAAGCCCACCTGGGGCGTGCCGGTGGAAGAGATCCAGCTCGGCATCAAGAACGGCGTGCGCAAGA
>JADGNT010000486.1 GCA_017883345.1 Candidatus Solibacter sp.
CGGAAAGATAGCGATCGATCAGGCTTTGCACGGTGGTCTCCGCCTGCTTTCGATAAGCGGCGGCGCGGGTGGCGTCGGGAGTAGTTTCGGCGAGGCGGATCAGTCCACCCGCCAGGATGGCCGCGGCCGAGGTGTCGCGATTGCGGAAGAAGACGCCTTCATCGTCGAAGTCGTACCACGGGACGCCGTCATCGGGAAGATGCGCCAGGGCGAACGCGGCGGTCTTTTCGGCGGTGGCGAGCAGTTGGGGATCGCGCGTGGCGCGGTATGCCTCGGTGAAGCCGTATACCGCCCAGGCTTGGGCGCGCGACCACGCCGAATCCGCCGAGAAGCCCTGGTGCGTGTGGGTAAAAACCATCTTGCCCGGCGCTGCGCGATTGGCAAATTCGAGTACCTTTTCGCTGGAGGTGAACTTCTGGCGATTGTCGCCGGGATTGTAGTGCACGCTCTGGATCGCGCTGCCGTCGGAGCGCACCAGCCACTGGGCGCTTTTGAGCGCATGCTTGCGGCCGAGTTCCAGCCACGCAGGGTCCTTGGTTTCGTTCGCCGCCCACCACCAGATCTGCAAGTTCATCATGGTGTCCATGATGGTGTCGTCGCCGTTCACGCCCCAGGAGGCAATCAGGTTGGTTAATGGGTTGTACAATTCCTTCAGCCGGGCGGCCGCGCGCAGTCCTCCCGCGCGGTACTTGGCATCGTGCGTAGCTTCGTAGGCTGCCACCGAGGAGTAATAGTTCAAGAAGCCGGTGTCGTGATTCTGCTTGTGTTCGTTGCCCAGCAAGCGGCTGGTCCACAGCTCGGCCCAGTTTTTGTAGCGGGCGTCCTTGGTATAAGCGTAGAGCTGCCAGAGTTCGCCCGGCCAGAAGCCGCCAGTCCAAAAGTAGCCCTGCTGCGGGTTCCATTCACCGGTGGTGGTGTCGCCTTCGGTAAAGAATCCGCGCCCGGTGAATTTGTCGTAGGATGCGGGGTCGCCCGCGGCGATCATGGGTTCGAAGCGTTGCGCGGTGCGGTCGGCGGCCTGTTGCAGGAGGGCGATGGCTTGGGCGTAGGTGCGGTGCTGGGCGGGAGATTGGTTGGCAGGCGGAAGCGCCTGCCCCACCGATATTTGGGCCGGGTCGGCCAGCCGGACGCTGGTTTCGTATACCAGCTTGGCGAAGCGTTCGCGGGTGGCGCGGGGGGCATTGGGGACTACGCTGCCGGTCAGGGCCTCGGTATTCTCCTGGTCCCACATGGCGGCGGTGTACCACTCCGCCGAATTGTTGGTCAGGATGAGGGGGAAGAGATAGTTGGCGGCGTCCTGTTTCTGAGTTGCCAGCCGATCGTTGCGTCCCAACAGGGCCAGGCCGAGATCCTCGTTGGGTAGTTCGGTGGTGCCGGCCTTGGTTCCGGGGACTACTACTTGATGGCCCCAGGTGGCCACCGCGAGCATGTTTCGCCCGAGGGCGGTCATCAGCGGATCGATACCGGGCTTCTTGGGCAGCGCAGCAGCCAACTCGAGTCCCGCGCCGTCGCTCACGGTAACTCTATGGTGAAAGCCATGCTCGCCTGCCCACTGGGTGAAGCGGCTGACCATATCGACCGTCTTGCCGCCGAACTTCCAACCCTTGAATTGGTATTCGCCGATGGAGCGCACGGGCCCGCTCGCCAGCACGCGCCACTTGCGTTCGGCGACATCGGCCACCGGCGTCGCCTTGCCGTTGACGATGGCGGCGACCGAGCCGACGCCGAGCGTGGGATCCACCTTGAATATGTCGCGGCCGAGCGGGCTTTCCAGGTGGTACACGTACTCTGGCTGAGCGAAGAGGTCCAGGTACAGGCCGGGCCGGCGTTTGCCGTAGATATCGATGGCGTTGCGCTTGTCGAAGTAGATGCGCCAGGCGATGTCCTCGGATTCCCATCCCAAGCCCTCATAGCGCGTGGCGAACTGCATGGCGGTGCGAGGCGGATACTTGCCGCGCAAGCGCTGGATGGCGGCCTGCTCGCCATACGCGATGGTCACCATGCGTGTCTGGCCGGCGCCGAGATCGATCTGGAACACCAGTTCGTCGTACTTGCCGTCGCCATCCAGATCGTCGGCCTGCGAAGGGAGTTCGGTGGCCTGGAGCACGCGCGCGTCTTCTTCGAGGCTCGCCGCATTGGTGGCCACCACGATCGCGTTGCCGGCATTGAAACCCGGGTCGATACGCTTCATCTGCCCTACGGCCACCACCACGTTCTCGGTGCGTGCGATAGCTCCAGGATTGCCGACCGAGAGTTTGATGAACTTGATGCGCGGCGCCGCGTCGAGAGCCGCGGCAGCCAGCGCGAAAGTGAGCGCAATGCGAGTGAGCTTCATTTCTTTTCGTGTGCGGCTTCGAGCCCGCTGCCGCCCGCGGCGTACGCGGGGTGGACGTTGACTTTGCCAAACTGCCGGTCGGCCACCTCGGTGTGGGCGGCCATCATCCAGAGGAAGTTGATGCAGCTTCCCGGAGCGGCCACGTTCGGGTGATAGCCCTCGGGCATGACTACAACATCGCCTTCGACGACCTTGGCCACCAGTTCGGGCTCGTCCGAATCGGTGAACACGAGTTGCAGTCCCCAGGCCGGCGCGGGCATATCTATATAGAGGTAGGCCTCTTCAAGCAGGCGTGCATGTTCGTGCGGCGGCCATGAGGTCCAGTTGCCGGGCTTGCTGAAAGTCACTCCGGCCATGATGCGGCCGGCTTGCACGTTCTTGCCGATCACGATATTGAGATCGCGCTCGCACGACGGGCTACCGGCCGCGAAGTGCAGGTTCGGGTCGCGGCGCACTTCGGCGAAAGCGACGAATTGCAGCGGATACTGCCCCGTCACCGGAGCCGAGATCTCCGCGAGATCGCAGCCCGCGGCATTTTGGTTTACGGCGTGGGTTACGGCGGGGGTTACGCGGACGGCGTGATCTCGCGGGACGTACAGCGCATCGTAGGGGGTGAGGGTGAAACGTTGCGCTGCGACTTCGATGGTGGCGCTGCCATGGAGCGCGATCAAGCCGGTTTCGTGGGTGCCGGTGCCAAATTCCACTGCCGGGTCTCCGGCATCCAGGATGATGCGGCCGTAGTGCAGATGGCGCACCGCCGCCGTACCGGGGGCCAGCGAGCGATAGCGCCCCTTGCCTTTGTGGGTGGCGCGAAGCACGCAAGTTTTGGCGGTAATTGGTTCACATTGTGAAACGGTATAGATCATATTCCGTTACTTAGTCTAAGAGCATTTCAAAACGGAGTCAATCTTCTTTTTACACATTTTGAACTAGCCTGTACTACAATGTGAAACGATGACGACGCTGCCGGCGGAACCTTCGGGCGTGTTGGTGCTCCACAAGACCCTGGACATCCTGGAGAAGATCAAGACCTCGGAAGCGGGATACAAACTCGCGGATCTGGCGCGTAAGGTTTCACTTCCGAAGGCAACGGTCTACCGGATTCTGTGCACGCTGGAGGGCCGCGGCTACCTGGACCGCGCCGCCGACGGCAGCTACCGGCTGGCCAAGAAACTCTTCAACCTGCAACGCACGGTGCCGCTGGAGCAGACGCTGCACCGGGTGGCGCAGCCCGTGATGGAGCGACTGGTGGCGAGCTGCAAGGAGACGGTGAACCTGGGCATCCTGGACGCCGGCGAAGTGGTGGTGATCAACACGGTGGAAAGCCCGCAGGCCGTTCGTATGTCGTCCAAAATCGGCAACCGGCGTTACCTGCACTCCACGGCGATCGGCAAAGTGCTGCTGGCCGGCATGCCCGATAAAGAGGTCCAACGCCTGCTCCGTCTGAAAGGCATGCCCAAGCTGACCGATGAGACGCTTACGTCGAAGGCGGCGGTGATGGCGGAAATTGTCAAAGTCCGGCAGCAAGGCTGGGCGCTAGACAACCAGGAAAACGAAATCGAAGGGCGCTGCATCGGCGTTGGGATCACCGGCCCGGAGGGGCAGGCGATCGCCGCCCTGAGTATCTCGGGTCCGGTTTTCCGCATGGATCTCGCACGGGCACGCGCGCTGGTTCCCGGTCTGAAGGCGGCCTGCGCCGAAATCTCGCGGGCGGTGAACGCATAGGCGAACATCGGGCGCTGGGACACCCCCGTGGCATTCGCGACGTCTACCTCTTATAATGGCCGTCATGCGAAATGTTCTAGCCTACTTTCTGCTTTTCACCATGATCGCGTTGACGTCCATGGTGGCCCAGGATAAAAAGGCGCCTACCAAACTCGTGTTCGCTGCCAAGAACGGCAACGTCACCTACGATCACACGGCGCACACCAAGCGCGAGAAGAACGAATGCAAGACCTGCCATCCGGCGCAGTGGCCGCAGGATGCCAAGGCGCCGCTGAACTGGAAGGCCGCCATGCACAAGACCGCCGAGACCGCCAAGACCTCCTGCGGTTCCTGCCACCACGCTGGCGGAGCGGCGTTCGAGACCAAGGGCAACTGCACGACGAAGTGCCACATTAAGGCGGTCGAGAAAAAGGGCTGAAGGAAACCCCAGGCAGAGCCGCGACCGGAGGGGTGGGGTGCCGCCGGAGTAAAATGCGTATAGAATGCTTCGAGGAGGCATTCCCATGATGCGGCGCCCTTCCCGTCCGGCCGTAGTGGCCGTGCGCGCGATGTTTTTGTGCGGCGTTCTCGCCTCCGCGCAATACCCGGCCCGCGGCCAATATCCCACGGGACAGTATCCGCCCAACCAATATCCGACTGGCGGTCAGTACCCCAACGGTGGCCAATACCCCCCGGGCCAGTATCCTCCAG
>JADGNT010000029.1 GCA_017883345.1 Candidatus Solibacter sp.
GTGGCGGGAGCGCCGGCCGAACTGGTGGCGCGTCACGCACTCGGGGATGGCTCGCTGCGCGAGGATCTGCTGCGTGGGCGCTGGCACCTGACGCGCGGGCAGTTCGAGTTCTACTTTGGCGGCGGGGCGCCGGACGACCGGCAAGCGCTGGCGGAAGCCGCGGCGCAGGCTTGGAACGAGACGGGCGCACGCGGGCAGACCACGGTGTGGGCGGGCGGGCATCCGTTCTTTGTGATGTGGCGGACGGGCGGCGCGCGGCGCGCCGTGCTGGTGGAGACGCCGAAGCTTCCCGCCGGGGAACAGGAGGCCTGCGCGGCGGTGGATAGCGAAGGGCGCGTGGTGTTGGGGCGGCGCGATCGCAACGACCGGGCCGCCATACGGCCGGCGGCGGAGAACCTGTTGCCGTGGACGCTCTACGTCAGCGGCGCGCCCAATCCGCCGGGGACGGGCTTGCCGGAGAGCCAGCGATACCTCTTGCTCGGCATGGGTGTGATGGTGATGTTCCTGGTCGCCGGGACGTATTTTATCGCGCGCGCCATACGGCGCGAGATGGAGGTTTCGCGCATGCAATCGGACTTCGTCTCCACGGTATCGCACGAGTTCCGGTCGCCATTGACTTCCATACGGCAGTTGTCGGAGATTCTGGAACTGGGGCGGGTGCCGAGCGAGGAACGGCGGCAGGTGTACTACACGACGCTGGTGCGGGAGACGCAGCGGCTGCAACGGCTGGTGGAGGCGCTGCTGAATTTCGGGCGCATGGAGGCGGGGGCGCGCCCTTACCGGTTCGAGGAGATTGAGACGGCGAGCCTGGTGCACCGGGTGGCGGGGGAATTCGAGGCGCAACTGGCGGCGGGGCGGCGCATCGAACTGAGCGGGCCCGACGCGACGTGCGCCATCAACGCCGACCCGGACGCGCTTTCGGTGGTGCTGCGCAACCTGATCGACAACGCGCTGAAGTATTCGCCGGAGCATCCGGCGATTTGGGTGCAATGGGGCCTGGAGCGCGCGCAAGTGGCGATCCGGGTGCGCGACGAGGGGCTGGGGATTACGGCGGCCGAGCGGAAGACGATTTTCCGGAAATTCGTGCGCGGCAGCGCCGCGGCGGCGGCCAACGTGAAAGGGTCGGGCGTCGGCCTGGCGATGGTGAAGCACATCATCGCGGCGCACCACGGCGAAATCCGGGTGGACAGCACACCCGGCGCGGGCAGCACGTTCACGGTGGTGCTGCCTTCTCTGGAGCAATCATGAGCCGCATTCTGATAGTGGAAGACGAACCGGCGATCGCGCTCGGGTTGGAAGACGATTTGAAGATGGAGGGGTACGAGGTGGAGGTGGCGCGCGACGGCATCACGGCGGCGCGGCGCGGGCGCGAGGGCGGCTTCGACCTGATTCTGCTGGATGTGATGCTGCCGGGCAAGGACGGGTTCGAGGTGTGCCGGGAACTGCGGCGCGCGGGGCTGAAGACGCCGATCCTGATGCTGACGGCCAAGGCGCGCGAAGCCGAGAAAGTGATGGGCCTCGAACTGGGCGCGGACGATTACGTCACCAAGCCGTTCGGCACGCGCGAACTGCGCGCGCGCATCAAGGCGCTGTTGCGGCGCTCCGGCGGGGAAGCCGAAGCGGAGTGCTGCCGCTTCGGCGAGGTGGAAGTGGATTTCGCGCGCGGCGAACTGCGCCTGCGTGGGCGGCCGGTGGAGCTTACGCCGATCGAGTTCAAGCTGCTGGATTCCTTCATTCGCGCACGCGGGCGGGTACTGAGCCGCGATCAACTGATCGCGGCGGCGTGGGGGCACGACACGTTCGCTTCGGCGCGCATTGTGGACAACCATATCGCCAACCTGCGGCGCAAGATCGGGGACGACCCGGCGGAGCCGCGCTACCTGCGCAATGTGCGCGGCCTGGGGTATCGGTTCGATGGCTAAATACGCAGCTTCGCAAGAATTCTTTTCAACGCAGAGACGCAGAGAACGCAGAGGAAGCGCAGAGAAGACCAAGAACCTGATTGTTCTCGTGTTTGCTTCTCTGCGCTTATCTCTGCGTTCTCTGCGTCTCTGCGTTGAATACACATCTCCGTTTGGTACCAGCTTCGCCCGGATAGGAATACGGGCGCGCACGCTGCTCGTCGGTCTGATGGCGTTCGCACTATTGGCCCAATCCGATGGAGAACGGCAACTGGAGACGGCGGTCTACCGCGAGACGGTGCTGGGCGAGGTGCCGGCGGCGATCGGCATGTACCGCGCGATGCTGGCGCAGAAGGGCATCGCCCGGCCGGTGGCGGCGCGCGCGCTGTGGCAGCTCGGCCAGTGCCAGGAGAAGCTGGGGCAGCGTCGGGAAGCGCACGCGACGTATGCGCGGGTGGTCCGCGAGTACGCCGCCGAGAGCGGGATCGCGGCGCAGGCTCGCGGCAAGCTCGCGGGGTGGAGCGACGCCCTCCCCGGGCCGCGCAATCTCCGTTTCGAAGAGGGCGATCCGGGAAAAACGCCGCCGGGCTGGTTCGTGCCGCAGGTAGAGAAGGTCAGCGGCAGCCTGGCCGAACTTCGCCGGAAAGGCTGCCGGAGCAGCGGGGGCTGCGCCGTGGTGATCGCGCCGGCCACCGCGGCCGCACCCGACTCGGTGGGCAACCTGATGCAGAGCTTCCGCGCGGCGGCTTACCGGGGTAAGACCGTGCGGCTGCGCGCTTGGGTGCGGGTAGAGGCCGGAGGACCGGGGGACCGCGCGCAGATGTGGCTGCGGGTGGACCGTCCGAACGGCAAGGTGGGGTTCCTGGAGGATATGGACGGCCGGCCGGTGCGCGCCGCCGAGTGGACCAGTTGCGAGATTGTGGCGGAGATCGATGGCGACGCGCAGTTTGTGGATTTCGGAGTGAAATCGATGGGGCGCGGACGGGTTTGGGTGGACGACGTGTCGTTCGATATCGTGCCGGAAGAACAGGTCACCGCGGTGCGCAACGCGATCGCGAGAAGCTACGCGCGCATCGACGCCACGCTCACGGCGTTCCGCTTTTCCGGGACGGAGGCAGTGGCCACGGCGCGCCAGACGACGCCACAGGGCGGGTTCACGCTGGTGGAACTCTCGCGCGACACGTGGACGCGCGGCGAAGACGGCTGGAAACTGACGGAGCACGTGCCGCTATCGCGCGGGTACGAGACCGCGGCGCCGGATCCGGAGACGGTGCGCGCGGTGGCCGAGGACGTGAAGCAGTTCGCGGTTCCGCTGAACGGGCTGGAACCGTTTCGCGCGTCGGCGGGGTGCGTGGCGATTCATCGGGCCGATCTGGCGGAGGGATCGGGGGAGCATGTGCTGGCGGCGGCGGGTATCGCCCAGTGGGTTCTGCATCTGCGCGACGTTCCGGCCGGGAGTGCGTTGGGGCGCTGGCTGGGGGAGCCGCATCTGTTCCATGGGCAGCCGGGCACGCTCGCCAAGAGCTGCGATGCGCTGGTGTTTCTGGAGGCAAACCAGGCGCCGAAGAACTGAAGACGACCGTAGCGTAGCCTTTCAGGCTGGGGTGCCCTCTGGGCCGCCCCCATTCGTGGGGGCATTCTTCCCCACTTCAGCTCCCCAGGAACGTCAGCAGGCTACTGACCCCGTTGAGCGGCAGGGGCTCGCGATTCAGCACGATCTGGATGAGGGTCGTGGTGAAGGGGTAGAACATCGATCCGTTGCCCGGTCCCAAATCGTCCAGGTCAATCTCCACCGGCTCGGCCGTGGATCCCAGTTGCTGGGCATCGCTGCCGTAGCCCTGATAGCCGAGCAGTTCCGTGGCGGTGGACGCGCTGATGCGGGCGCGCAGTTTGACGCCGCCACTGGAGAGGCCCGCCGGCAGGCGCACATGGAAGCAGCGGAAGCTGGAGTCCGGACCGTAGGCGTGAACGTCGGTGGACAACTCTTGGAATTTATCCCACGTGCCGTCCGGCTGCTGGGTGAGCACCTCAATCATGTAGTCGGCGATGCCATCGCCGCGTTCATCGCAGGCGAAGACCACGAACTGCTGCCAGCCTTCCAACTCGGTCGCGGCGCTGTGGCCCAAAATGTCGCCGAAGAACTTCTCCACATCGCCTCCCAGGCCGGCGGCTGCCGCGCCCGGATTGATCTTCATCTTGGGCAGCCCCACCTGGCTGTACTTCTGCGCGCGCGCCAGCCAGGCATCGTGTGCTTCGCCGCCCGGGTCGCCCACTTTGAGGAAGGCAGCCATCAGTTCGACCATGCCTGGCTCCGGCACCATGATCAGGGAGCCGTGATTGCGCCCATCCACCGCGATCATGGGGATGTCCAGGCGGCGGCCGGCCCAGGGCGTGATGCTGAGACGGCTGGCGTTGGCCACCGGAATCTTCGTCAGATCGATGGTGATCTTGCGGGCGTTGAGGCTGCACCCGGCCCAGCGCACGGTGCCGTCGGTACCGGGATCGTTGGCCAAGCTGGCCAGGCCGTCGTAAGGTGTATTGCCGATGAAGACGGCCACGTAAGGGCTGTCGCCGCCCGTGTCGTAGAAGGGCGCCGCACCGAGCAGGTCGAGATGCGCCAGGTCCCAGGTAAACTTGCTGCCCAGTTCGAGGCCTTCCAGCACACGGTCGCCGGCGTTCATAAAATCGGGGCCGAGGTGGCGATTGCCTTTCACCATGGCGCCCAGCCAGGTGCGCCCTTTGTGCGCCTGCGGGGAGCCCCACGTGGCCGGCGCCAGGCCGATCAGGTGCTTGAGGCGCTGGAGCCGCGAATTGGTCGCCGGAGCGCCCGCGTTGGCCAGCCACGCACGCAACACCAGCATGCCGGTGGAGTGCACGATGGCATCGAATGCCTGAGTTTCATCGCCGAGCACCGGGTGCGCGCGGAAGGCTCGATCCAGAGCTTCGGCGATGTCCTTGATGGTGACCTCGTTGTTCAACGAAATGTAATTGCCGATATTGATGTCTTTGGAATCGATGCCGCAAGAGACCAGCGCCTGCTTAAGATTCTCGAAGTCCTTGCCGGTGGCGGAATAGCCGTGAATCAGCACTAGTGGGCGTGCCATATTTTCTCCTTTCCGTTCTTAGCGTCCATGTTTGAGGCCGATTAGAAATGTTACGATACCGAAGCCGCCGATGGCGAGGCCGGCGATGCGGTTCATCCAGCCAATGGCGCGCTGGTCAAACCGCTGGCGGAACCGGTTGACCATCAGCACCAGCGTCACCCACCAAAGCATCGACCCGCAGAAGATGCCGCCCACCAGCAGGAACGTCAGCCACCATGCGCGATGCCCGCCCATCCCGAGCCCGGCAAGCACCGCCAGAAACGAGAGGACGGTGCTGGGATTCGTCAGGGTGAGCAGCAGCGTCGAAGAGAAGTCCGAGCGCGCCGACCCGTTTTCGGCGCGCAGATTCGCCGCCTGTGCCGGCTTGCGAAAGTACATCACGCCGATGGCCACCAGCAGCAGGCCGCCGATCACGCGGATCCAGAACTCCTCGCGCTCCAGGAACGCGATCAGGAAGGTGATGCTGAAGCCCGCGATGGCGCCGTACAGCGTGTCCGCCGTCGCCGCCCCGAAGCCCGATATCAGGCCGGAAAGGCGTCCCTTGGAAAGCGTGCGCGAGGCGCACAGGACGTTCACCGGCCCCACCGGCACCGCAATCGCCAAACCAGCCACAAATCCCTTGGACAGTAACCACAGGCCGATCAACTCACTCTCCATACTCATCGATAGCTTATCGCAAGTCGGTGCCCATCACTTGGAACTGGAGAAAAAGCCCACACCTGTTGCGTCTTTCCCTAACGGTTCCTCTGCATTGGCCTTAATATTCATGGTAGGAATCGGTCGTTTACACCTTGGTTTCTTCCTTAAGCCGGTCTAGTGTGCGATTGCTCCCGTTCCCGTCGCTGCGTTGCTCCCCAACCCCTTGTACCGGATTCCGAGCGCGCGTATACTTAGACCATTCGATGGTATAGGCTCTTGCAGGGCGGGGCCAGTGCGTCGCAGTTCACCGATCCTGGTGTGCTGGACTCCGGAACTCCGCTGTGCAGGTCGGTAATCGCGGCGTGGAAATGTTGTGGAGCCCCTCCAGGAAACCCGAAACCATCCTGGCCCTATGGAGCAAACAGATGGCGCACAACCATAGTAATGAATATCAGGTCAGAATTGTTCACCAGAGCGGAATTGAGGAACTGACCGAGTGGATGAATAGCCAAGAGCAGCTTGCTCAGGCGATGGCTGCGGTCCACAGGACACAAGGCAAAGTCTACTGGCTTCGGGAACGAATCGTTTTCTGTCCCGACTGCCTCGATCAGGAACAACAGATCGTAGTGGAATGTCCCATTGCGTATACCCCGTCTCCACGATGCCGCCCCCACGATACCCGTTATCTGGTGGCAGTGGGGTCGAAGAACCGGTACGAATCGCCAGCGGTAGCCATGGGAAGCAGACATTGAGGAGAAGTTGCCGAAGGGCTTTCCGATGGGCTATGATCCGCTGCCTCAGTTGACCTCGGTGGCGGAAAAACTGCTGCGCTGCGTTCAGCCGCCCGGTTTGGCAATCCGCTCCAGAATGCCGGGAATCTCGAACACCGCGCGGTTCTCTAAGCGCTCTGTAGCGTCGCGGAAGCGTTGGTAGGCGGCCGGCGCCAGCAACTCTTCCACCGCCCGGGCAATTCCGCGGAAATTGGGCAGTACGATCCCCACACCCATCTCGCGCACCCACGCCGCGTTGTAGCGCTCCTGCGGCAGCGTCCACGCGTTGCGTTCCACAATCACCGGCAGGCGCATCGCCACCGCCTCGCTGATGCTGCCCGGCCCCGGTTTCCCGATGAAGTAATCGGCAAGCTGCATGTATCGCGGCACCTCTTTGGTGAACCCTTCCACGAACATCGGCGCGCCGTGCGGCAGCGCTTGCAGCTTGGCGCGCAGCTTGGCGTTTTTTCCGCAGATCGGCAGCAACTGGCGATCCGGCAGCAACCGCGCGATCTCCCGCATCACCGCCGAGCCCTCACCCCCGAACAGCACCAGTCCCACCGGCTTCGCGGGGTCGAAGCCCAACTTGGCGCGCGCCGCCGCCCGCTCTTCGGCGGCCAGCGGAGCAATCTCGTAAAATCGCGGATTCAGAATCATGCCGGAAACGCGATGCACCTTGTCTTCGGCATGCCCCATGCCGCGCGCCTGCTCCACCGCCTTCGCCGAGCCGCAGATGAAATGCTGCACCTGCCGCTCGATCCAGAAGTGCGGCGGGTAGTCCGCGATATCGGTGAGGATGGTGACAAACGGCACGCCCGGAAGCGCCCGCGCCAGACTTTCGCCCAGCGCCCGGTCCAGATTCGGCACCAGCGAGACCACCATGTCGGGACGGTGCTCCCGCCAGAACGCTTCCAGCAGACCCACGGTTTTGGAGTGGAAGAGACGGATCACCCAATGCATACCCACCATGAGCTGCGGCGAACCGAGCGTCCAGCCCTTCTTCAGCATCAGGTTGTAGATATCCTGCAGGCGCAGGCCGGTCACCTTGCGGAAAACGTCCATGGCGTCCAGCACTTCCTGCAGGTTGACCATGCGGATCTCCAACGGCCGTCCCTGCTGCTCCATCACCTGGCGCAAGGCATCCGCCGCCGCCCGGTGGCCGCCGCCCGCGTCGAAATAGATGAAATCCACCTTCATTCATCACGATTGTTGCATGCGGCTGACTCTTCGGCGTGGGGAAACTAACGCGAGTCTGCCAAAAGCAAACGCCCCGGCAAGCCGAAGCCTGCCGGGGCGTTAATTCTGCAGGCCCGATGCCTTTCGGCAGAGCGGGAACACTTTCATTATACCCGAGTGTCAAGGGCGGTGACTGATCTCCAGGGCGGCGAGAATGGCGAGTTGAATCGCGGCGAAGTCATCCGGCCGCAAACTGGGAGCAACGTACCGTCCGTTCAGGAGAACCCGGTCCAGCCGGCGGAACGCAACGCAGGTGAGCATGTCACTCTTGGCCCACACGTCCTTGTGGGGGTGAAAGAATGGATACGCGCCCACGGGAATTACGTAATGGAAGGCTTCAACGGGTTCGGGGGCGACGGTGCTGAACGGAACCACCAGGCACAGGCCTGAATGGTGGCGGCGGCGCGGCGACATGACGACCACGTGGCGGCGCTTCACCATCTCCGGCGGCTGAAAGCCCGTGGAGAAATCGCAGATCAGGACCGTACCGGGATTTGGATGGAAGGTGATGGCCATCAGCCTTCCCGCTTGCTCCTCGTCGTCGCTTTGACGCTTTCCTTCATGCGGCTCGGGAAGGCCCATGGTATCAGAAAGCCGACCATGGCTCAGTCGCGGTTCTCCTTCCTCAGCCATGTGCTCGCCGGCGCCGCCATCGGCGTGGTGCTGGCCTACACCGCAACCTGGATCGTTTTCTGAAATCGCTCCCCCGCATCGGCCGTGGCGACGACGGGCGTCTGCCAAAAGCAAACGACCCGGCAAGCCGATGCCTCCGCACCTGGGTTTGGACGGAAGGTGATGGCAAAGCGAGGTTGAGAATCGAACAAAAGTGTTCGACAATGAGGAGGCGAAGGAACTCGGCCCAGGTTTGCTGGCCGACATGTGCCAGCAACTTGGCATTCGAAAGGACGACCTCTGATGTTCACCGCCAGCTACCCCGCAAGCTTCCTGCCCGAGGCTAACGGCAAGGGGCTCCACGTGCGGTTTCCGGATCTGCCGGAAGCGCTCACCGGAGGAGACGACCTTGCAGATACGCTGCTAGAGGCCACGGACTGCCTGGCGGAAGCGATTGCCGGGCGAATTGCACGCGGCGACCGGATTCCGCCACCCTCGAAGGCCAAGCGCGGCCAGCGTCTCATTAGCGTTCCGCTCTATCTTGCGCCGAAGCTGGCTTTGTACCTTGCCATCCGGGAACGCGGCATACCGAACACCGAGCTTGCCAGGCGCCTCGGCGTGAGCGAAACAGTGGTTCGGCGCATGTTGAACCCGAAGCACGACACCAGACCGGAGAAGATTCAGGCCGCACTGGCGGCGCTGGGCAAGCGGATTGTGGTTACGTTCGAAGATGCCGCCTGATTGCCGGTCAACGCCGCCAATCCCCTCCTGCCGGCCCGTGCACTGCGGACGCGACGGCGCCTGGCGATCCGTCCGGTGCCTTGTTCGTCCGCGCAGGTCAGGTCAACTTCCCTTCTAAGGCGCTACGCAGATCTGCGCCGCATCGGAAGAATTCGGTCCCGTGATGGTTACCGTCAGGTTCGACTTGATCCGTACCCCGTCGCACGCAGGCAGGCCGGCGGGAAACGGCGGCAAGGCGAAGTTCACCTGGTACGTGCCCGCGCCAACATAGGCGGCGAACAACGGCGTGCTGGTCAGGCCGAAGCCGGGCACGACGGGAAACGCGGGTGCGTTCGGGCGAAAGTCGAAATTCAGTGCAAAGCCCTGCACGGGTTTGGAGAGCTGGTCGGGAGAGGAGCAGCAGTCGGGTGTTTGTTGGGTTTTGGCCCCCATGCCATAGAGCCAGACGGCCAGTTGATCGCCGGCGTGGGCCAAGTTGTAGAGGCTGTTCAGCGCGCCGCCCACCATCACGGCGTGCGCGCAGACGTTCTGCGGCACGGAAACGGCCGCGCTGATGAACACCTGGGTGTCGTCGCACGTGTTGATCACATGCACATTGTCGGACACCGGCCGCAGCAACACCCCGCCCACGGACTTGCCATTCTCATTGATTCGCAGCCACGGGAACGGATCACCCTTGACGGCGAAGTCCGCCTCGAGTTCGAAGGGGATCTGCAGGGTGATGCCGGTCGCAGGGCTGCAGGGGTCGATGCAGTGCGTCTGGTAGGCGGCCCGGAGTTCCAGGCTGGTAACCGTGGCGTCCTTGCCCTGAATCAGATCGATGGAGATGCCGTTCAGCACGCGCGGGAATCCGGACGAGCTCGGAACCGGCGTAAGGTTGGACTCGATACTGGCGGTGATGCCGTGCACGTGGAGCACGATGACTTGCCCTGGAGCGACGTCCAGGGAAGGTGACGGAACGTGATAGCCGGCACCGGCCAAGATGATCGCGTTGCTGCCCATAGACGGCGCTTGCGCGTTGCAGAGCGCTACGGCCACCAGCGCAAGAACGCACCGAAAAGTAGTTTTCACGAGAGACGACTCCTTTCCTTCTGTAGGGTCGGCGCCCGGAATGAAACCTCCGGTGCCACCCTGATTTAATGACGTTCGGCCCTGGTGAAACGGTTAGTGAACCAGCGAAAAAAAATCAGCTCGGTTTGTAGACGATCCCGGCTTCGATCACGAATCTGACCTTGCGCAGTGTGGAGATCTCCTACGCCGGGTTGCCTGGACCCCGTCGCGACGATCTGGCCCGTGAGAACTGCACCGCCACCTGGATCGTCCTCTGAATCGCCCCTACAACACCGGCGAATCATTCCCCAGCAACGCCCGGCGCACGATCTTGACCGGCGGATATCCCTGCTGCAAAAACGCATCGTGGAAGCTCTGCAACGTATATTTATCGCCCTTCATCTTCTTGTAATCTTCCCGTAACTTCAAAATCTCCAACTTACCCAGCGTGTACACCAGATAAGTCGGATCGCTGGTGCCGCGTTTGGCTTCCTTCTCCGCCACCGGCCGGACCTGGTAGCCTTCCTTGACGAAGAACTCCACCGCTTGCTCCACGGTCATCTCTCCGGTGTGCATCTGTATCCCAACGATGAAGCGCGCGTTCCGCAAGAGCGCGTCCTGCAACTGCCCCAGCCGCAACTTCAGATCGCCCTTGCCGTAGCCTTCGTCCAGCATCATCTGCTCCGTGTAGTGCGCCCAACCTTCCGCGTTGGAGCTACAGCCAAGCAACTTGCGGACCTTGGTCGGGGCGCGCGCGATCCATACAAACTGCGTGTAGTGCCCTGGATAAACCTCGTGCACCGCCGTGCTGATGATGGTCCCCCGATTGAAGCCTTGCAGGTACTCCTCGGTCTGCTTCGCGTCCCACGTCTTCTCGGGAAGCGTGACGTTGAAGAATGCCTCCTTGGCAATCTTCTCGAATGGCCCGGGCGTATCCATCGACGCGGTGGTCAGCGCCCGCATGAAGGGCGGCGTCTCCTCCACAATCGGCGGCACCTTCGAAGGAATCGTCACGATCCGGTTCTTCTCGATGAACTCGCGCAGCCCGCTCAACACATCGCGAAAACTCTGCATCAGCTTCCCCGCCGCCGGATGGTCCAACAACGTTTCGTTCAGAATCTGCTCCGCGGTCCGGGATTTGTCTACCTGCGCGGCCACCCGCGTGAACTCCTCCTGGTTGCGGCGCAGATTTTCCCTGCCGATCTCGAGCAGCCGGTCCAGCGGGATATCCACCATCTCGTCGTAGAGCAGCTTCTTGCGGTAGGTCTCGGCGCCGATCCGGAACTCGCCCTGCGAGCGCGGCAACAGGTCCGTCTTCAGAAATGCCTGATAGCCGTTGAGCGCGTCGATCACGGCACGATTAACCTCCTGGAATTCCCCGAGCAGCGGGCCGTCGCTCACCCCCTTGAACGCCGCGGGCACGTCGTTCTGGAAGAAGCTGACGATCCCCGGCATCTGTTCCAGCGCAATTTCGGTGTAAATCCGCGGCGGGTTTTTGAGGTTCTCGCGCGCCGATTGAAACAGCCGCGGAACCAGCTTTTCGCGCGCGATCACGGATTTCAGCCGCACCGCCGCCGGCGCGAAACTGCGGCTCATGATCACGAACACGGCGTTAGAGACGCCCGAGGAGTAGAGATCCGGGTTCTTCTCCCACGGCCGAACCACTTCCAGCGTCAGCAACTGCCCGCGAATCTGCGCCAGCACCAGTTCCCGGTCGGCCGCTGCGACCAGCGAAAGTCCGCGCGCATCGAAGCTTTCCACTTCCTGTTCGAACTTGTGGAGCGCCGCCGTCTGCGCCTCGATATCGGCGCGCGACCCGGACGGCAGCAGCGCATCGTACTGATGGAACCCCGCCTGCGTACCTTGCACGGGATCGTATCGGAACACCACTTCGTCAAATATGCGGTCCGCCAGCTTGTTGAACTCGCTGTCACGCTTCTGCGCGAGGCACACCCCGGCCAGCATAAGAATCGACATAATTCGCGACACCTTCATGGAGTCGATTATAGCGAGGCGTCCAGGCGTGATCTTTTACAGCCTCAAATCCCTGCAACTTCCCGCTGTTTCTATCGTCTATATGGGCAGGAGGTAAGGGCTATGAGCAACGCGGTAGACAGATTGAAGCTCGCCGAGGCAGTTCTGGCCCTCATCGAGCAAAAGCGCGCGGAAACCGGTGACGATTCCCTCGGAGCCGCCATCGAGCGTGTGGTCCTGGATACCCAATTCCAGGAACTCGAAGCCGAAATCCTGGAGAATCCCGGCGCCATCGAGCCGTGGCTGATCCGGCGTCGCCCTGGCGATTGACGCGCGACCATCAACTTTTCCGCTTCTTCTTGATGCCGCGGTAGACGCCGTAGCCCGCCAGGCCTAGCAGCGCACCTGCCACCGCGCCAAGGCCGATCACCAAGCCAGCCGATAACCCGGTCACGGCCCCTTGAGCCGCCAGTTCCAGTACGCCAATGGATGCGCCACCAGCGGTGCCGACACCAGCACCGACCCCGGCCGCCGCCGCCGCTTTAGCCTTCTCTTTTTCCTCTTCCGTCATTTCATGATCCCCGAAACAGGCCCCACGAGCAGAGCCTCTATTTCCATTGTATAGTCCGGCAGCGACAATCCGCTCAATGCGAAAATGGGGTATGCCCACCAGAGCCTCGAACTCTGATACTGTGATCGCGGAGGAACTATGCTCAAACTGATCTGCGCGCTGATGCTTTGTATGCCTCTCGCGTTTGCGGCCGATGTCTCCGGCAAATGGCAAGTGACCGTGGAGACGAGCCAGGGTTCGGGTAGCCCGACTGTCGATTTCCAGCAGCAGGGCGAAAAGCTCACCGGAACCTTCCACAGCCAGCTTTTTGGTGATGCGAAGATCACGGGTTCGGTAAAGGAGAATACCATCGAATTCGGGTTCGAGGGTGAGGCGGGCGGCCAGACGATCAAGGTCAGCTACCAGGGCACAATCGAGAGCCCGACCGCCATGAAGGGCACGGCTGTGTACGCGGGCTTCGACGACAAGGCTACCTGGTCCGCGACCAGGAAGTGAGCCAATGCGATGGCGGCCGGGACCGTGCCCTGAACCGGCGTATGGACATCGTCAGTTTTCCGTACGGCCCTGGACCACGAACCTGCACTGTGCTACTACCTTGGTATTCGACGAACATGGCACAGATTGCGATCCGCTATTGCGCATATTGAGTAACAGGACTGTACGCCGTCCGTGTGGCGGCGCGACTTCGCCGGGAGCTACAGGCCGACGTGGAAATGGTTCGGGGCCGCTACGGGGAGTTCAAGGTGCTCGTGGACGGCGACACAATCATCGACGGCGGCGGCGCGGCGTTTCTCGGTGTGCTGCCCTCGGGACGGAAGATCCTCGCAGCGGTACGAAAGTGAACGCGGTGACGTCCGGCCGCGGCATGTCGAACTCGATGGAATGGACCTTCCCTCCCGCGGGCTCCCGCGGGCTGCCGCGGTGAAGGCGGCACCCCGATCTCCATGGGAACGCGAAAGCTCCAATCGCCCGATGGCGCTTCGCTCACCAGCTCACCAGCGCCGCCACCGTAAAATACGCTGCCCGACGCCTCCGCGGCTCCGCGCCACAAAAACAGCAGCGGGTTGACCAGAAAAAACCACCAGAGTAGCAGCAACGAGATCAATCGCGCCGATGCGCGCGGCAGAAGCCGGGTCTGCAGTCTATCGGACGGCATTCAGCCCAGCCCCGGCTCGCGAAGTACCGCGCCCTGCACCAGCGATTTTCCCCCGCGGATGTGAACCAGCAGGCTGGCGGCCTTCACCAGCCCACGCGAGAATTGCGCGTCGAGCTTCGGAGCAGGCGGCGTCAGCAGCACACCGGCGGCGAATACCAAGCGCGCGCTGGAGGCGCTGGAGCAGGCGGCGGCCACGGGCTTCCGCGCCTGGGAACGGATGGAGGGCGAGCCCCTGCTGGCCAAAGTGCGGCGCGATGCGCGCTATGCGGGAATCCTGGCCAAGATGCGGCGCTAGCTTGGTACACCTCTCATATTTCGAGGGATCGCTCCCGACCCAGAGGGTACCCCGGTCGCGGCTCTGATCGGAGCCACGACCGTAAGGGAGTGGTGGTGCACTACTAATCTAATTCTCCACCGGGGATTTTTCGGCGTGATCGACGATCAGCACATCGAGCGGCATCTTCTTGGCTTCCAGTTTCAAGCCAAACTCTTCCTGCAAGATCATCGAGATGAGCGCCTGCGGATCCGCCGGCGCCGACTCAATGGATTGCCCTCGCGCCGCCATGTCCGCGGCATACTTGGCAACATTGAGGGTGATATCGTAGCGCCCTGTCAGGCCCGTCATGTCGATCACCGGGGCGCGCAGCATATTCGACATCATATCGACCAACCGCGAGACGGGGGTTCTTTGCACGGAGACGCTCAACTGCCTCTGGTTGATGTCGATGCTGGCCTCACCCTCGGTCGTCGATTCGTGAACCTTCGGCCCGTTCTTGCCGACCACCAGCAGGTAGGCCGAAAGCTCCTTGGTCTGGCGGTGCAGCGCCAGTTTGAAGCGTTCCTGCAACAGGGCCTGCATCATGACCCGCAGTTGCTCCTCCGTGGCGGGGCCGGCGGCCTTTCCGGCGATTTCGTACCGCTGGGAATCGAGCCAGTCCGGGCCGGTGACCTGGTATTCCGTCACGTGCCAAGCCCAACGAATCGAGGCTTTCAGGCTGACGTTGCGCATGGTCACGGTGCCTGGGGAAACCTGGATATTTTCGCGCCCTCTTCGCTCGCCGGCGGCGCCGGGTTGGCTCACCTTGACGGACGCCACGTCGAAGGC
>JADGNT010000487.1 GCA_017883345.1 Candidatus Solibacter sp.
TGAACTCATGGACGGTCCACCGATCGATCAGCGCGACTATGTGCGCCGGCTGCTGGAAGCGTATCGTGCGACGCCGGGTACGTCGGGCGCGGTGCATCGTGCGGACCGATTGCTCGCGGCCCGACTGCACGAACGCGGCGTACCGCTGGAAGCGGTCGAGAACGCGTTCGTCCTGGCTGCGACGCGGCGAATGATACGGCCCGCCAGCGCGGTGCCGCTGGGAACGATCCGCTCACTGGCGTACTTTTCGCCGGTAATCGAAGAAGTGCTGCAACTACAGGTCAGCCAGGAATACTTTCAGTACCTCCGCCACAAACTCCAACGTGCCGCCTCGGCACGATAGCCCCGATCCCATCCCCCAAACGAAATCCTCCACCCACGCCGCGCGCCTTCGGCGCGGATGATATCGCCGCGTACCCTCGCCGAAACGGCCGCACGCCTGCGGCGTGGATGATAATACCGGGTTCCGAATCCTGTTCCCGGGGTGGGTCACTTCAACCGAGCGCTACTGGGTCACTTCTCGGTAGCAGCGAAGGCGCTGCCGGTTTCGTTCCGCCCGCGCAGGATTGTGCTCGCGCAATTGCTTCCAGTAGCCCGGATGCTCCGCGCGCCATTGCTGCGCGCTCTCCCGGCACCCCTGCCGATACACCGGATCGGTGGCGACCTTCCGCTGATGGTAATCGTTACGGCGTCGCCGCTGGCAGCCTGGATCGCTGCAAGCAGCCTGAGCAGGCTGAAACTTGGATGGCAGAAATGCTTTCTGGCAATAGCACAGGCCCGTTCTCCCATGAGCCAGTTCTCGCATGCCACGGCGCTCCATTGTCGAGCGGCTCATCGCTGCAGGCTAGGCAATTTAGAAACTCATGTAGAGTGCGTACCGCGTCCCCGCCACTGGGGCGGTTCTTTTGAACTACTAAACCGGCGGAAATGCTGCTGTTTTATTCCGGCGCTGACACTGAAAGGCCCGGCACCGAAAGTTCGGCTTGTCCTCGTTTTGCCAGGTGTGGCCGAGCATGGTTGTGTAGACGCGCCCGCGGCCGTAGCTGCGCACCCAGTCCATTGGTTCGTTCTCATTCACGTCTCTGGACCAGGCGTAGGTGAGAATCGTGAGGCCGGCGGCTGGACCGTGCTGCCCGTATTGGCCGCGGCGCTCCAGGCGCGAGGTTCGAGCGCAGGGTAAAAGTCCGCGTGGTCTTCGCTAGTCCAGCGCGCGGGGAGCCGGCGTGATTCGCAGGCCCATGGCGTACGGTCCCGGGGTCTGGCCGATGTTCACCAACACGTCCCGGCCCTGCTGCTCCCACTTGGTGTCGGCGCCAGCGCCCAGCACTCGCACCGCCGTGCCTTCCGACGCGACGACGCCGGGAAGGGTGACCCGCGGCGCCTCGGGACGTTCCAGGAAGAACGCATAGAGGGAGTCGCCCTTGTGGGTGAAGCGCACCTGCGGTCCGCTGGCGGCGGGAGGGGATGCTCGTACCCACGGATGAGTGTCGAAAATGCCCTCTCCGTTCACCGCGAGCCAGTCGCCGAGCTTATGTAGCCGATCCAGCTGGATCTCGGAGATGGAGCCGTCAGGCTTCGGACCGACATTCAACAGCAGGTTGCCATTCTTGCTGACGATGTCCACGAGCAGGGCGATCAGCTTATCGGCGGCAATCACCTGCTCGGGGCCCTCGACCTGGTTGTATCCGAAGCTGAAGCCGAGGCCGCGGCAGGATTCCCATTTCTTTTCGGTGATCTTGTCGTACTTGGCATATTCGGGCGTGGTGAAGTCCGCGAACTCGACGCCAAACCGGTTATCGATCACGCCGTCGGGAACGGTATTGTAGAACTGTGCAAACAACTGGGGAAGCTTCCCGGCCTTGGGGTAATCGATGTCGTTCCACATGACGGCGGGCCGATAACGCTCGATCAGCTCGCGCCAGTGCGCGTCGGCGTATTGCGCGTACTCCTCCGACTGCGGAACCCTGGCGCGGATATCGGCAAAATTGCGGATTGGTTCACTGGTAAACGTCCAATCCAGGCCGCCGGAGTAGTATGTGCCCATCTTCATGCCTTTGCCGCGCACGGCGGCGGCCAGATCGCCGACGAGGTCGCGGGTTGTCGAGAGGCCGGGGTGACGCGGGTTCTTCACGCGACTGGGAAACAGCGTGAAGCCGTCGTGATGCTTGGTTGTGAGCACCACATAGCGGGCGCCGGCGCCATGAAATAGCGAGGCCATGACATTCGGGTCCCAGGCGGCCACGGCTTTGTTGAACATCGGCCTGAAATTGTAGTAGTCGAAATCCTTGCCGTACGTCTCGGCGTGGTGTTTCGCCGTGGGCGAACCGGCGATTCGCAACGTGTTCAGGTACCACTCGGCATAGGGGTTATCGATGAACCATTTGCCCGGCTCGACCTTGCCCAGTTCTCCAGTGGGCACAGCCCAAGCGGGCACGGAGTACAGACCCCAATGAACGAAGATGCCGAACTTGGCGTTGCGATACCAGTCCGGAACCGGGTGAGTCTTCAGCGAGGCCCAGGTGGGTTCATATGGGGCGGAACCCTGCGCGAAGAGGCCACGGCAGAGGGCACCGGAGGCAACCCCAAGCGCAGCGCGATGAAATGCTCGTCTATTCATATTCACTTCCCGGTGGGCGTAATCCTGAACGCCCAGGCATACTCTCCAGTTCGCGCGGCGGGCAGTTCGATCTTCAAGCCGTCATTATCGCGCGTCCATTTCAGCGTGTCGCTGGTACCGAGCAGTTGAACGGCGGCAACCTCCGACTCCATGACCTTGGAACCGCGGGCCAGGGACTGGATGCTGATTTTGCCATCCCGCGGCCAGGCGAGCACGATGGCATAGAGCACACCGTCGCGCGTGGTGAAGCGGACATCCTGGCTGGTATAGGGTTTCGTTGCCGTATCGTTGAATGAACCGCCGACGACTTTCGTAGGGCCCTCGCCGGAGATCTTCCAGGGCCGCGTGCCGTAAATCGCTTCGCCATTTATGGAAAGCCACCGGCCCATGGCCAGCAAAACATTCTTCGCCTGCTCAGGAATGGTGCCGTCCGATTTCGGCCCCACGTTGAGGAGCAGTGCACCATTCTTACTGACGATGTCCACCAATTGCTGCACTAGAGACTCCGGCGAACGGAAGGTATCGTCCTTGATGTATCCCCAGGACTTGATACTGATCGAGGTGTCGGTCTGCCAAAACCGCGGCACGATCTCCTCCGACTGGCCGCGCTCGATATCCCAAACAGCGGCGCCCGGAGGAAAGGCATCGAACTTGTAATTGATCGCCGCGGTGGATCCGCGGCGAGCGGCATCGTTGTAGTAGAACGCGGCCAGACGTTGGAGGTACGGTTCGAACTCTTTAGTCTCAATCCACCAATCGAACCATACAATCTCCGGTTGGTACTTGGCGACCATCTCGGCCGCCCGGGCCATCCAATCGTCAAGATAGGCCGGGTCGGGATGCCCGCCCTGCCAGTGGTTGTTGTTGGCGTCGGTGACGCCCACGTGTGCGGGGCCGTAGAAGGCTGCCCATTTCGAGTCGCGAACATCGGAGTCGATCGCTCTGGCGGCATTGAGGAAGAAGTAGTGCTCCGCGCGGTGGCTGGAGACGCCGAAATGGAGGCCGACAGCACGCACGGCCTTCGCCAGTTCGCCGACCGCGTCCCGGTGTGGGCCCATTTTTGCCGCCGACCAGTCGGTGAGGCCGGAGTCGTACATCGCGAATCCATCATGGTGCTCGGCGACGGGAATGACGTACTTCGCGCCCGCCTTGCGGAACAGATCCGCCCATGCTTTGGCGTCGAAGTTCTCCGCTTTGAACAAGGGGATGAAGTCTTTGTACCCGAATTTCGACTGTGGGCCATAGGTCGCGACGTGATGGGCGAACTCCGGGGTTCCTTGGTTGTACATATTCCGCGGGTACCATTCGTTGCCAAACGCCGGAACCGAATAAACGCCCCAATGAAGGAAGACGCCGAACTTGGCGTCCTGATACCAGGCCGGAACCTGGTATTTCTTGAGAGAGTCCCAGTTGGGGCGGAATGGCCCGGTCTGTCCTTCCGCATCGACCCTGCCGAGAAGCGCCTTGCGCGCAGCGTCGAACTTGTGGACGGCGTTCTGCCACACCACATCATCCGCGTTGGGAGTCTGCGCCGAAGCGGTGGCGAGCAGACTGAGAAGGAATAGCGCATGGAATCGCATAATAGAGATCGACAGAACTATAGCATTCGCCCAATAATAACGCAACCGTTACCGTTACCGTTCAGCGATTCCGCAACCAAGGGGGCGAGCATGTTCAAAACGTCATGGAAACTTGGAGATGCCAGCATTGCGGGCGGAAGGGGAGATTCGCGATGAGTGTTTCTGGCCTGAGAGAGGCAAGAATCGGGCAATTGGGCACACTGCGGCTACCGGCTCATACCGGAAGGCGGACTCGAAGTTGAGATGCCGAGCAGTACCAAAGGCGGAGGGAGCAGATCACGGTGACGGGGTGGATGGGATGAAGTCCTGGTAGATTTCCGCGGCCATGACTCTCGCCCAGAATTCTTTGGATTTGCCTTGGCGAAGGGATGGCTTCACGTTGAGATAAAGAAAGGCATGAAAGAGGATGAACGCCAAAAACGTCATGAGCAGGAAGCATTCGATGGCGGCGGTGTCGTGCTTCAAGACATGATCGGCGTGCCAACCCTCGACCAACTCATTGAAGCCGTGGTTTTCGATGTCCCATCGCTGGTGCCCAAAA
>JADGNT010000488.1 GCA_017883345.1 Candidatus Solibacter sp.
GGCTGGGGAAATGGGTTCGCTGGGGCTGGCGGCTTCGTGGGAGTGTGATGTAAGTGGTTTCATTTTGTTTGGGTTGGGAGGAAAAATGGGTTCGTTTGGTAAACGGTTGCGAAGGGCTCTGGGGGAAGAGGCTTTGGCTGGCCGGGGGGCTGGGACGCCGAGCGGGAGGATACGATTTTGAGAGATTAAACTCACCTAGTCATATGATATCCGATGGGTCCAAATAATTTGCAGTTAAGTTGTTGATTGTAAATAGAAAAGTAATGTGAAATGAGATTTTTAGGTGGGGGTATTCCGGGGTGAGTTTACAACGCGGCGGGCGGCACGACGACTTGCGTCAGTCAGTACGCTTGTGGTCACGCCATGCGGGCAGCGCCAAGAGGACGGATCGGGCGTCACGCGGCCAGGTGGCGGCTGCGACGCGCACGGGCGGACCGAAGCCGACTTGATTCCCTTTAGCGGTAGGCTTCCCGGCGGTTGCGAACGCTGGTGATTGCGATAGCGCTCTCGTCCTTGGGATCGAAGAATACACGGTGGTCGCCACAGCGGAGCCGGAAACCAGTGAGCGGCGGCTTAAGCTTTTTCACGTCGTCGATGCGGGTGGCCAGGTAGCGGTCCACGCAGAGTTCCATGCCACGGGCGGGCCCGTGGTGGAATGGGCTGGGAAACCCCGGAGGCATTTTGACGCGAAGGCGTGGAAGAAGAATGCCCCCAGGAATGGGGGCATGGCAGCCTGAAAGGCTACGCTACAGTGCTGCGACGAAGAATCAACGAGTTGCCGAGGGGTTTCCGGAGAGAAGAATCCGCATGGCCGTTTCGCGGTCGATGGCGCGCAAATCGGCGCGGGCTTCCGGCGACCAGATGACGGCGATCCGCTCGGGCGCGGCGTCCTGGCTCACTGCTTCAGGCCGAACTCGCGCAGGATCTGTTCGTGCGGGATGCCTTCACCGCGGGCGAGCGAGGCGCGGGCGCGGTCCAGCGCGCCGGCCGTCTCGGGCGTGATTTCTTCCTCTTCCACGGGAGCCAAGGTGAGGGAGCGCGCCAGCGGTTCCACCATGACTTCCAGCAGACTCCGCACGGCGTTCAACTTCGCGGCCGGCAGCATATCCAGCAACGCGTGGGCCTGCTGGCGTTGTTGATTGAGATCCGGTTCCATCGTTATCCTCTTAGCGCCGCAGCGCCTAGCCGACTCTAACTCTAACTCTACCGCGATGCTCGCAGGGGCATAAACGTTTTCCGGCACACGACGAAAATGGGGCGTATCCTACCAGGCGTATTCCTGGCCCGCCTTCCCCAAGACGGTTAAGCACCCGTTGCGCTCTTACCCGCCGCGCGCTATGAAGGAGAGGTTCGCAAGGCGAAGCCGGACATATGGAGATCGTTGCGCACGGCCTGTGGGCGGCTGCGGCTGCAATCACCGCGAAGAGATCGACCAAAGCCAGCGTTCACGTTGGCTGGGCAGTCTGGTGGGCGGCGTTCCCCGATGTGCTGGCGTTCGGGCCGGCGTTTGCCGCCGGTTTGTGGCTCCGGCTTTCGGGCGCTCCCAATGCAGGATCGGCTGATGGCCATCTCCTGCCGCACGTACACGTCGGCCTGCCGCTTTATCCGGCAGGGCACAGCCTGATCGTTTTCCTGTTGGTGTTCGGCACAGTCACCATCCTGACGCGCCGGATCGTGTTCGAGATGCTCGGCTGGCTGCTGCACATCCTGATTGACATTCCGACGCACAGCCTCCGCTACTACGCGACCCGGTTCCTGTGGCCGGTTTCGGACTACCGCATTGACGGCATCGCATGGTGGACGCCCTGGTTTTGGGCGGCGACGTACGCGGCTTTGGTGCTGGTGTACTTCGTCCTGTGGAAGAAGCGATGGCTTTGGCGAGTACCGCCATTGCCGGAATCCAATGAGGTTTGAACGGGCGCATACCGGCCGCGATCGGAGCAGGGTCCGCCATAGAGTCCGGCCAGGATCGGGCCGAGGATTTGGCGGTGTCCGGAAGGGACCTTTGGAGTCTTAGCGGTAGGCTTCGCGGCGGTGGCGAACGGTGGCGATCTCGATAGTGTTCTCGTGTTTGGGGTCGAAGAACACACGCTAGTCGCCACAGCGGAGCCGGAAATCAGTGGGCGGCGGCTTGAGCTTTTTCACATCGCCGGTACGGGTGGCCAGGCAGCGATCCACGCAGTGAAGAATCCGCATGGCCGTTTCGCGGTCGATGGCGCGCAAATCGGCGCGGGCTTCCCAAATTGACAGACGACAAAAGGCGATCGTCTGTCCCACCCGGTACAATGAAGGTATGAGGGTTTGTCTATGTTTGCTTGTCCTGGCCGCGATTACCCTGCCCGCGGCGACTCCGCCGAAGAGCGAAACGGTGCGCGGCAAGCTGGTGGTGGGTAGCGGCGAGGCGCCGGTTCTGGAGACGGCGGAGCACGCACGCATCGTGCTGGATGGCGATGCGCCCACACGGAAGGTGCTGCACGATCCGCGGGTCAACGGGTTCGAGGTGGAAGCGCGCGGGCACTTCACGGCGCCCGGCAAATTCCTGATCGACCCGCAGCACACGCGCCCGCTGTTGGTGCGCGATGGCGGCAAGCTGAAGATGATCACCTACTGGTGCGACGTGTGCTACATTCGCGCTTACGCGCCGGGCCCGTGCGTGTGCTGCCAGAAGGACACGGACCTGGACCTGCGCGACCTGGACGATATTCGATGAGCCCCAACAACTACACAGCCCGCCAACTGGCGGTGGACCGAATCGACACGGCGCCACGTGCCGACGCCGCGCGCAAGCAAGGAGACTACGCATGAATCGTCGAGGATTTTTCAAGCGGGGCGTGCATTTGGCCGCGGCGTCCGCGCTCGCGGTCCACTCCGGCGCCGCATGGGCGCAGGGAAAGGTCGCGCGGACCGGCGGCGTGAAGCTCAAACTGGGACTCAACGCCTTCTCCTTCGATCGCCCGCTGCGCGCCGGAGAAATGACGCTGGAAGACCTGGTGGTCTATTGCGCGCAGAACGGCTTCGACGCGCTGGACGCCACCGGCTACTACTTTCCGGGCTACCCGAAGGTACCGGACGACGATACCATACGGAACCTCAAGAAGAAGGCGTACCTCAACGGCGTCACCCTCAGCAGCACCGGCGTGCGCAACGATTTCAGCCTGCCCGACGCCGCGCGCCGCAAGCAGGAGGTGCAACTGGTCAAGGACTGGACGGTAGTCGCCGCCAAGTTGGGCGCGCCGGTGATTCGCGTCTTCTCCGGGGCCAAAGTACCGGAGGGCCACACCTTTGACAGCGTGCTCCCCTGGATGGCGGCCGATTTCAAGGAGTGCGCCGCCTGGGGCCGCCAGCACGGCGTGATCCTCGGCCTGCAAAACCACAACGATTTTTTGAAAACGGCGGACCAGACCATTCAACTGGTGAAGGCGGTGGATTCGGAGTGGTTTGGCGTGATCCTCGATATCGGCAGCCTGCGCTCGGCGGATCCGTATGAGGAGATCGAAAAGCTGGTGCCCTATGCGGTGTCCTGGCAGTTGAAGGAAAACATCGGGTACGGGACCAAAGAAGTGCCCACCGATCTGCGCAAAGTGAAAGCGGCCATCGATAAGGTGGGGTATCGCGGCTTCCTGCCCATCGAGACCCTGGGCGCGGGCGATCCGCGCGAAAAGGTGGCGAAATTCATCGCGCAGGTGCGCGCTGTGTTTGGCAACTGAGGGCGCTTATGCCCCACCCTCAACGTCCGGTCTTCGCCTTCTTGCTCTTCACTCCGTATCCCGTAATCTGCCGGATGAAATCCACCTCTTCCTGCCGGTATGGTGTGCCGTCTTTCTGAAAGATGTCGTGGAACCACATGGCCGGCTCGCGGTCCGTGTAAGGTTTCTTCCAGGAATCCCATGGCAGGTTGGTCTGTGACTTGCCGTTGACGAATCCCCAGTTCATCATCGCCACGTGGTACTTCTTGCCAATCGGCAGAATCGCCTGAAACGTGCTGCCGTTGGGCCGCGCCATGTACTCGGTGCACAGAATCGGGCGCTTCCAGGCCTGTAGCCAATTGACGCGCTTCTCGAACTCCGCCGGGCCGTCGTAGTTGTGGAACGAGATCACGTCGCTCTGCTCGATCTGGATCTTCTCCATGGCGCCCAGCTTCTCCGGGCTGGACCAATCGCCCTTCCACACGCCGCTGGTCAGCGGCTGGACCGGTTCCATGGCGCGCGCCCACGCGAAGACTTTGGGCAGAAGCGCCAGCACCAACTGCGTCTTGTTCGGCGGCTCCAGGCTCTGGTACGACCCCTCGTTGAGATTGTCCGGCTCATTCCACAAATCCCAGGCCAGCACGCGCTTGTCGTAGCGGTATGCCCCAATCACGCCCTGCACATATTGGCGCAGGCGGTCGGTCTGTGCCGGATCCCTCATGGCCGCCGCGCCCGGGCTCTGTACCCATCCCGAATTATGCACGCCGGGCTTCGGCGCCCGCTGCTCGCCAACGTCCGGAAACGGGTCCCAGCAGGAATCGAAAAGCACGAAGACCGGCTTGATCTTGTGGCGATCGGCGATGCCGAGGAACTTATCGATGCGCCGTTGGAAGGCCGCGGAATCCTGCTTCCACGGCAGATCGTGCAGGAACACCCGCATCGTGGTCATCCCCAAACCCTCGGCCCAGTTCAGTTCGGTATCGATCCAGACCGGGTCGAAGGTATCGGCCTGCCACATCTCGAGCTGGTTGATCGCGGTGGCCGGCAG
>JADGNT010000489.1 GCA_017883345.1 Candidatus Solibacter sp.
GTTACGGCCGTACCATGGCTGGGCAATCTGCTCGCGCCGCAGGATGAGCTCGAAGATCCCGGTCGAGGAATCCGGTTCCAGGATGGAAGTGTAGAGCCCCGTACGAAAGACCAGCGCATCCAGCGCCAACAATCCGGTGACGGCGAGAAGGGCAGCACAGACTGGCCGCACGTGTAGAGACAGTATCAAGATCCAAAGACCGCGGAAAAGGAGATTCCATTACAACATGGGGCGAGCGGTGCGTTCAGGGACGGCGCTTGCGGAGCCACTCCGGGTAGTCCGCGTCGAGCAATTTGGCCGGCCGGTCGACATACCAGCGGTAGCCGTTGCGGCGCTCGTATTCGATCTCCGCCATGCTGTACTTCACCACCGAATCGCGGCCGCAGAAGATCGGCCGGTTGGTGCCCAGTTCGTAGAACCGCGCCCAGAGGGGCGGCGCTACCGGGTCCGCGATCACGGTGTTGTCGAACCCCTTGGGGGTGCCCGGCGCCGGCACGGGCTTGACTCGAATTCCCTGGATCTGGTTGGCGCGGAACCACGCCACCGCGCCAACGATAGCGCGCACCACCTCTGGCGACGGACGGTCGATCCCCATCAGAAACTGCACCACGCCCACGCTCTCGCTGCCGCTCAAAGAGGGTAGTTCGTAAGCGCGAGCCTTGGCCGGCGCCAGCGTGCGCTCATCGTGCTGCGCGCACCATACCGTCAGTTTCCCGTCCTGCACCACCTGCGTCTTCAGGATGCATTCCACGCCCTTGTCGATCGCCTGCCGAGCCCGCGTGCGCTCGCCATCGGCGAGGAAGGCGTACTCGGGTTTGCGCTGCACCATGTCGCGCAGCAGTTCCAGCACGCCCACCATGGCATCGTCGTTGTACGTGATGTGGCTCCAGTAGCCGTCGCGCAGCGGATAGAATTGCGGCCAGCCGCCGTTGGGGTATTGCGCCTTCAGCAGATAGTCCAGCCCGCGGCGGAAGGCGGCCTCGAAACGTGGGTCTTTGGTGGCCGTGTCTTTGGTGGCAGTATAGACGCGCGCCAGGTACCGCATCTGCGTGTAGGTGGCGTCGTTGTCGATGGTGGAATGCGCCTCGCGCTCGCGCTTCTGCTTCTCGATTTCGGCGCGGTCCGTGGGCCCGAGCGCCAGCGCCATATCGATGTTCTTGTCCCAACCGCCGACGTCGCGCTGGTAGAGCAGCAGATTCTCGGCGATGCGCACCGCTTCCGCGCTGCCGTACCATGCCGCGGGCTGCCGCATGGCATTGCGCCACGAAACCAGCTCGTGCAGGGACGCGCTGACCCGCGGCGCGACGCGGGCCAACTCCTGGGCGGCCATGGCGCCGATTTCCGTCTGTCCCTTCGGCCCCAGATGGGTCCGGTCCGGTTTGCCCTCGGCGTCCGTGCGGCCCAGCGCCTCGCTGCCCGCGGGTCCGAGCCGCTCCGCCTGTTCGCGCGTCAGGGTGTAGAGATCGATCAGCGCCACCTGCCGCTCGACGGCGAGCCGGCGCACCGCTTCCGCGTAGGGCACCAGCGAATCCGGCTTGAACTTGCCCTCGGCGTCGAAGTTGCGGCGCACGATGGAGGTCACCAGGACGGGAGTGGCGCCGGCCGCGCGGACCTCTTCGACGAAGCGCTCCATGTTGGCGCGGTAGGTGGTGGCCGGATCGGTCTCGCGCTCCGCGCCTTTCCCCGGCACGTCGTTGTGCCCGAACTGGATCAGCACGAAGTCCGGTTTCTCCGGCAGCACCTTGGCCCACGCGCCTTCGTCGCGGAAGCTCTTCGAGCTGCGCCCGTTGCGCGCCAGGTTGACCACCTGGACCTCGGGCCCGAACGAAGCGCGGAATCCGGGGCCCCAGCCCCCTTCGTCGTTGACGGTGGAATCTCCCACCAGGACAACCTTAATAGGTTGGCCGGCGCCGGCCGCCAGGGCAAGCGCGAGGGTCGAGAAGGCGAAAATGTGACGAAGCATGGCTCGTTGGTCATTATCGAATGCCGCGAGGGTCGGGAACAAGCCGCGCCGCGGAGGCGGCAGGTAAAGCTCCCAAGGCCGTTCGCTCTGCGCAGGAAGGCGTTTATGGGGCGGTGGCGAAAACGACGTTGAGGGAAAACGTAACCTGCGTGCTCGAGGGCAGCGGGGACGGAATGCCCAGCAAGACACCGCTTTGGAGCGCCGAGAAATCGCCGGCGCGAAAGGCCGCGGTGGGGACGAGGATCGCGTAGACGCCGGCCGAATCACTGATCGACCGGATGGCTCCCAACTTGACTGCCGCGGCCGCCGCGAGTGACTGGGCCAACTTCCGGGAATCGTCCAGCAGTTGTGGCATCACCACCTGGCGCATGGCATCCACCGTGGTCTGGCTGGGGTTGAACGCCACCGCGTATTGCAGGCTCTGGAGCGGGGCCGGCAAGTGAGTGCGCAGGGCTTCGAGGCTCTTGGCCGTGTCGATGGCCGAGCCCGCGGGAAGGGCGACGGTGGCGGAATAAAGCATCTGCACGGCGCCAGCGAAATAGGGGGAGACGTCCTGACCCAAACCGGTAGCGACGACGGTTGGGTTGGGCAGCCCGGCATTCTGCAAGGCCTGCTTCACCTGCTGCTGCGTCGAATCCAGGGTGGCGGCAACCGTTATGGTGAATGCCGCTTCGTCCGCGGCAAGCGTGACGGTGCGGCTGGCCGGGGCGCTGATGCCCTCGAACGTCTGCGCGGTGGCGACGCAGGAAAGCACGATAAACAGGAGGTACAGGTGTTTCATGAGATGCCTCTCACTGCGCCACGCTGAAAGTGACGTTGGCGTTGAAGATGTACTGCGTTCCCGAGCCGCCGATGGTGGAAGTGATTGTGCTTGTGTTGCCAAACGACGATGTACCGATCCAATTGACGTTCGAGTATCCGGTGGCGTAGAACGTTTCGCTCACGCCCTTGACGCCGCCCAACTTCAGGCCGGCGGCGGCGGCCAGCGTCTGGGCCTTCTTTTGGGCATCGGCGAAGAGTTGCGGTAACAGCGTCTGGCGCATGGCATCCACCGTGGACTGGCTGGCATTCAGCGCAGCGGAGTATTGGAAGCCCTTGAGCAGATCGGGTGGCTTGGTTCGCAGGGTCTCCATGATCTTGGCGGCGTCTTTCAGTCCGGCGGCGGGGACGCTGAATGCGAACTGATAAAGGACCAGGGTTTGGATGGTGGGCGGGTTTGTGGAATAGTCGTAGTTTTGGCTAAGGGCGGTGCCGGCGTTCGAGAGACCGGAAATCCCGGCATCCAGAAAGATCTGGGCGATTTGCGGCTGCGTGGTGTCGAGGCCGGCGGCGGCGACGATAGAAAAATCGGCTGTGTCGGCAGTCAGCGTGACCGTGCGGGTTACCGAAGTCGCCACGCCATCGGTGAGCTGGGCGAAAGAAATGAAGGCGGAAAGCAAAAGCAGAGTCACGAGTCTCATATACCCCGATTGTGGCACGAATGGTCAGTCAGAAGCTGTAACACAATGTAGTCTGGCTCACTCGTACCGCAAGGCCGCGATGGGGTCGAGGCGGGCCGCCTTCAGCGCCGGCCAGAGGCCGAAGAACAGACCGACACTGGTGGCGACGCTGAAGCCGGCGACGACGCTCCACAGCGGCACGGTGGAAGGCAGGCTGGGAACCAAATTGCGAATTGCCACGGAGAGCAGCCAGCCAACCAGGATGCCGATCAGGCCGCCGGATGCGGTCAGGGTCATGGCTTCCAGCAGGAACTGCCAGGTGATATCGCTACGGCGCGCGCCCACAGCCTTGCGCAGGCCGATTTCGCGGGTCCGTTCGGTGACCGACACCAGCATGATGTTCATCACTCCTATGCCGCCCACCAGCAAGCCGATGGATGAAATCACCACCATGACGAGGCCCACGGTGGCGATGAGCTGGCGGAACTGGCCGATGAGACTCTCGGCGCTGGAGATGCCGAAGTTGTCGGGGTCGGCCGGTTTGACTCGGCGGCGGCGGCGGAGCAGCTCGGTCACCTCGTCCTTGGCTTGATCCATTCGGCCCGGCTCGACGAGTACGCAGATGAAGTTGTCCTTGGCCTCGGGGTAGGTCTTCTGGAACGAGTGATATGGGATGAAGATGGCCTTATCGTTCTGGTCGTCGCCGAGGAACGATTTGAATTTGGCGAGGGTGCCGACGATTTCCAGGCTGTGCCCGTCCACCAGAATGGTCTTGCCGAGAGGGTCTGCGCGCGCGAAGAACCTCTCGCGAACGCCATTGCCGATGACGGCCACGTCGCGGCGGTGGACGTCTTCCACTTCCGTAAAGAAGCGGCCTTGGTCGAGCGTGGTATTCAAGAGACGCAAGTGGTCGGCGGTTACGCCGACGAAGAGGGCGTCGTGCATGTCCTGGCCCTTGTACCGGGCGGTGACGGGGGGCAAACCGAATTCGCCCATTTCGCGAAAGAGCTCCACGGAAACCGCGGCGGCGGAGGGGGACTGCTCTTTGATGGCCATGGCGTCTTCGTAGCTCAGGGGCCGGCGCAGCCGCTCTTCGCGGGTCATGGCGTGGGGAGCGCCGAGTTGCAGCTTATAAACCCATAGCGTGCGGGTGCCGAACTGCTCGGCCACGTCCACCAGTTGCTTGTCCAGGCCGGCGATGATGGAAGTCACGGCGATCACCGTGGTAGTGCCGATGAGCACGCCGAGGACAGTGAGGAAGGAACGGAATTTGTGGGTGCGGAGAGTGTCCAGCGCCAGCAGCAGATTCTCTCCAACGTTTTGACGG
>JADGNT010000490.1 GCA_017883345.1 Candidatus Solibacter sp.
CCTTGAAAGCTTAACGGTGGTTCCCCTACGTGGAGGAGACCGACGGGAAGATCTTCCGTTCGAACGGATAATCGCCGGTGGTGTTCGGATAGCGCCTATTGCCGCCCCATCGGATACAGAGGTTGAGAATCGAAACGCGGGGACGCTCGATGTGCCCAAGGTAATAAGCACTGTTCCTACGTCTGCGTAGATTCCACCAAATCACTGGCGGCCGGATACGCCCGGCGAAAACCCGACAGCCCCGGCCGCCGCAACGTTCCCCGTAAGACCTCATCGGCAAGCCGAAAGTGTCTCGCGCCAAGCCCCCTCTTAACTCCGCTTCCTCCGCGCTCTCTTACGCCTTTGACTTTCTCCTTCTTCTCTGCGCTTATCTCTGCGATCTCTGCGTCTCTGCGTTGAACCGCCCCTCTCCAACTCTACAAGCTGCTCCTAAACGTGTACGCCCCCGATTCCACCTCGAAGACCGCCGAGCCGCCCTCGCTTCTCACAAACTTGACGCCCTTCACTTGCGCCACCTTCTTGCCCGATTCCGTCACCGCCGCCGCATCCTTCGCCGGCACCCACACCGTCGCCGTCGTGTTCGCCGGCACCGTGATGTCCAGCGTGAACTGCCCCTGGGCGCGCTTCCACGAGCTGTTCAACGCTCCGTACATCGTCTTGTGCGTCCCTTTGACGAACGTCAGGTCGCCCGCCGGATACGGCCGGATGATGGCGTGCCGGAAGCCCGGATTTTCGGGGTCCGCGCGGATCCCCGCCAGGTACTCGTACATCCACACCGCCAGGTCGCCGATCTGCATCACGTGGTTGCCGGAGTTCATCGCCGGGTCCGCCGTATTGCCGTTCCACAGTTCCCACACCGTGGTGGCGCCCTGCTCCACCATGTAGCCCCAACCGGGGTACGTTTTCTGCGTGGCGATCTTGTACGCCAGGTCCGCCTGCCCGTTGTCGCTCAGCGTGCGCATCAGCCACTGCGCGCCCACCAGGCCGGTGCCCACGTGACCGTCGCTCTTTTGTTCGATATTGCGCACCAGGGTCTCGACCACCGCCGGACGGAAATCTTCCGGCACCATCCCGAAGTACAGCGGCAGCACGCTCGATGTCTGCGTGCCGTTGTCGTACATGCGGCTCTCCAGTTTGAAGAATCGCCGCTGGAAGACGTCCTTCACCGCGGCGGACAGGCGGTCGAACTCGGCCGCATCCGCCGGCTTATCCAGTATCCGCGCGTAGCGCGACATCTGCCGCAGTAACTCATAGTAGTAACTCGTCGCGATCAAAGTCTTATCGGTGACACGCGCGGGGTCCAGCGAGTGGATCAGCTTTGGGTCTTCCGGCGGCACGCACCAATCGGCGTACTGATCCTTGGAGATCAGCCCTTCCTTGACGAACGTCTTCTCGTAGTCGATCCACTTCTTCATGGCGTCGTAACCGCGCCCCAGCACGCGCTTGTCGGCGTACTGGTCGTAGAGCATGCCGTGGACAAAGACGATGGTGCCCGGCCAGGTAAGATCGTCGTTATACAGCGGCCAGTAGTTGGGCGAGACGTCCGGAATGCTGCCGCTGGGGCGCTGGGAATCCTCCAGATCGGTCATCCACTTGGAGTAGAACGCGGCCACGTCGAACATGTAACTCTCGCTGCGGCTCACCTGGCCGCGGTCGCCCAGCCAGCCCTGCCGCTCGTCGCGCTGCGGGCAATCGGTCGGGATGCTGCGATAGTTGCCGCGAATGCCCCAAAACATGTTGTGGTGGATCTTATTCAACATGTCGCTGGAACTGGTGAACTCGCCGGCGCGATCCATATCGTCGTGCACCACGCGCCCTTCGAGCGCGGCCGCCAAAGGCTCGCCCGGAAAGCCGGTGACTTCCACGTAACGGAAGCCGTGATAGGTGAAGCGCGGCTCCCAGACTTCCGGACCGCCGCCTTTCAGCGTATAGACATCGGTCGCCTTGGCGCTACGCAGGTTGTCGATGTACAGCGACCCGTCCGGCTCCAGTGTCTCGGCATGGCGCAGCGTCACCTGCGTGCCTTTGGGACCGTTGACCCGCAGGCGGCACCAGCCCACCAGGTTCTGCCCCATATCGTAGATGTACACGCCCGGCTTGAGCTGTTTCACGCTCAGTGGCTTCAGCGTTTCGGTGACGCGCAGCGGCTCCGCCATCTGGGCGGAGAGAAGGCCGGCGGGGGCGCCCACCGTCTGCGCGGCTTCCCACTTGGAATCGTCGAACCCAGCCCTGCTCCAGCCGGCCAGCTCCCTGCGCGCGTCGTACTCCTCGCCATCGTACTCGTTGTTGGCGCGGATGGGCCCGTTGACGGAGAGCTTCCAGCTTTCGTCGCTGGCCACAGACAGGCGGCTGCCGTCCTCGTACTCCACATTGAGTTGCAGATTCGCCTTGGGATAGCCGAAATCGCGCGTCCTGATCGGTATGTCGATGCGGGGCGCGTAGTAGCGGCCGTTGCCCAGCATGATGCCGATGGCGTTCTTGCCCTGCGCCAGTTGTTTGGTGACGTCGTAGGTAACGTAGAGCACGTGCTTGTCGTAGTCCGTCAGGCCGGGAGAGAGCACGGCGTCGCCCACCTTGGCCCCGTTCAGATACAGTTCGCTCGTGCCCTGCCCGGAGAAATACACGTTGGCGCGCCGCACCTTTTTGTCCACCGCGAATTCCTTGCGCAGCATGCGCGCCGGCAGGCGGTGCGCCCCGATGTAGCCCGCTTCCTTCCACGGCGCCATGCCGTACGCGCCGAGCTCTTTGGCCGCCTGCCAGGCGGAGTCGAGATACCCCGGCTTCTCCCATCCGTCCTCCACCTTGGCGATGGCGCGCCACTGGTTGCCCGATTGGTACAGCAGCGGCTCCCCGCTCTCGAACTCGATCTTCACCGCGCCGATCAACCCCGCCGGAGTGTCCGCGCGCGGGTGGTTCGCCAGGGCCGCGATCAGGTTCTCACCGGACCGCAGCAGCGCGGTGACATCGTGATCCTGCGGCATTGCCGCGTTGGAAGCCCCCGCCACCTTCTCGCCGTTGAACCAGGCGTCGCACCGTTGATCGGCGCCGATTATCGCCGTGGCGCGCTTCACCTTGCGCCCTGCCGGCACGGTAAACACCGCGCGGAAGTAGCGGTCGCCGGCCGGCGCCTTGGTCTGCGCGTTGGGCGTATCCCAGATCCACTGCGCGTGCTCCAGCGCCTGATAGACGCTGCCCGCATCCTTATAGACCCCGGCCTCGTCGCGCCCGATCCACTTACCCTGGAAGTCCTGGGCGCGCAGCAGTCCCATGGACCATTGCGCTTCGGCGCTCCACACGCTCGCCTGCCCGTCCTGGTCCCATACCTGGACTTTCCAGTATGCGGCCACGCCGGAGTTCAGCGGCTTGCCGCGGTACACGATGTGGATCGAGTCCGGAGAGCCCGTTTTCCCGCTGTCCCAGAGATCCCCCGTATTGGAGCGCAGTGCGGTATCCGACGAGGCGACCAAAATGCGGTACGCCGTCTGCCGCAAGCTGCGCGCCTTGGGATTCACCGGTGTTAACACCCAACTCAGCCGGGGTTCGGTAGCGTCGATTCCCTGCGGGTTGACGCGATATTCGCAGCGTAACTGCCGCGGGCGGACAGCGGCCGCACCGAACATGGTGCAGGCCAGAATAGGAAGGAGAACCAAGCGTTTCATGAAGCCACCTTAACCCCCAAAACGTAGCACAATACGCAACCGGTGGGCGCACGCCAACGTACCACAGTCATGTTCATGCGGCGATTTATTTTGGCGGCCGCCTTTGGCGCCACTCTCTTAACGGCCCAGCCCGGGGGCCAGGACCTGATCGATGGCGGCCACTTCAAACGCCTGCGCGCGCTGGTGGCCACGCAAAATCCCAACGATCCCGAGACGCTCTTTCTGACGGCCGCGGTCAAACACATCTGGGGCGATCTCGACGCCGCCGAAAAACTGGCGGAAAAGGCCGTCGCCGCCGATCCCAAAAACGCCCGCTATCACTTCCGCATGGCGATGATCGAGGGGGAGAAGGCACAGAAGGCGAGTGTGCTGCATCAACTCGGTCTGGCGCGCCGCTTTAAGAAGGAGGCCGAAGCCACGCTCGCGCTCGACCCCAACCATGTCCGGGCGCTTCAAACCATGATCGATTTCTACATGCAGGCCCCGGGCGTCATCGGCGGCGATAAAGCCAAAGCGCGCGCCATCGCCGATCGGTTGATGAAGATCGATCCCGCGGAGGGCTATCGTGCGCAGGTCACGCTGGCCCGCTACGACAAGCAGGACGGCCGCGTCGAGGAACTGCTGCGCAAAGCCGTCGAGGTCCGCCCCGCCAGCTACGATGCGCGGATGGCGCTGGGCGATTGGTGCGCCAATCAGAAGAAGTTCGACGAGGCCGAACGCCACGCTCGCGAGGCCGTGCGCCTGCGTCCCGACCGTGCCGTACCGTACGGACTGCTGGCCGCCGTGCTGGTCCACCAGGACAAGTGGACCGACCTGGACGTGGCGCTGGCTCAGGCCGAAAAGGCCGACCCCGACAACCTGCTCCCCGATTACCGCGCCGCCAACAACTGCCTGGCCCGCAAGGTGGAACTGCCGCGCGCCGAACGCTACTTGCGGAAGTACCTGACCCAGGAGCCCGAACCCCGCCAGCCAAGCCTCGCCGCCGCCCACTGGCGCCTGGGACTGGTGCTGGAACAGCAAGGCCGCAAGCCGGAAACCATCGCCGAATTGCA
>JADGNT010000491.1 GCA_017883345.1 Candidatus Solibacter sp.
ATTCCTGGCGCGCGCTGCTCGAAACTAAAAGCGCTCGGCGCAACGACGACACTTATGGAGCCGCGACTTTCAAGGGGAACCCAAGTCAACGAATTCCGCTAAATTTTGAACCCTCAGTTTACGGGTGCCCGGTAAAGCGCCGGCAGGCCGTATGCCCGTCCGCAATCGCTGGCAAAAATCACCGCCGAGGAGTCCAACTCCCAAGCCGGGGAGTGATTATTGCAGCTTCCTCCCGCCAGTTCCTTCGCTTTGCCGCTGGCTGTGTCCTCCAGCCAAAGCTGTTCCGAGGTTGCCGTCTCGCGCACCCGCACGCGCCATTTTCGGTCCGGCGAGACCACCCCATCGTCCGGGTTGGGGTCCGCCGGCGCCGTTGCAGCTTCTGTCCGCGACGTCAACGGATCGAGCCGCAGAAACGTCGACCGCCCATGCGCCACGTGTTCGAATTCGATTCCGCAGCCGTCCCCTGCCGCCACCGGACGGAGCTCATTCCCGCCAAAGTCAAACGTGTCGAGTCGCCCGTCGTGCAGCCGGCGCAGCACGTATCCCTCTCGCCCGGTGCCAGAGGACATCATGCTCTGGTAAAACATGCCGCAGCGCGTCACCACCGGATAGCCGGAAAACAACGCGCCGGGCTCCACCGCGATTTCCGGGTAGCGGCGCGCCGGTTCAGCTTCATAGTCCTTCATGCAACGCTGCGCATCCATTGCCGAGATCAGGCCGACCGCCGCCAGTGCGGCCATCGCCCATCGCATTTCGATGGCACGCAGATAGTCGTAGCCCACCACGAAGAACAGCAGCAGCATCGTCCATACTTTCAGGAAAAGCGCCGGCGGAGGAAAGAGATTCAGCATCGAATAGGAGGCAAACAGGTACAACGTTTTGGGGAGCGAGGCGCCCCGCAACAGCACCGCCATCGGAGTCAACAACAGAATGTACGTGTGGGTCGCGGTGCTGGTGGAGACCAGCACCAGCAGAATCAGGATCCAGGCAAGATCGCGGCGGCGATCCGGGTCGGCCTTCCATACCACCCCCAGGGCGGCGAATACCACCAGGCCCAATTGCGTCGCGGTGCGCATAAAGAAAAACAGCCACGGCGCCTCAAAGACGGGGTGGGGATTCAACTCGGCCTCGCGAAGAAATACTCTGTGGAGCAGCATGTTAGGCGTGGCCGTCAACAGGTTATATGGATCGACGGAATTGCCCTCCAGCGTTCGCGGCAGAACGTGCGTCAGGTAGTATGCAATGCCGCTCCATCCGAACAGCAGTAGCGCTACACCGCCCACACACGCAGCGCCGGCCACCATGCCGAGCACGCTCGTCCAAGCGCGCTTGGCGGCGAAATAGATCAGCAGCGGCCCGGGATAAAGCTTCATCGCGAAGGTCGCTCCGCATAGAAAGCCGCTCAGACTGTCGCGCTTGCGCGCAAACGTATAGAGAGTGAGAGTAAGTAGAAACAGCAGGAAGATGTAATATTGGCCATAAATAAAATTCGTCATCAGCGATCGATACCCGCACAGCAGCAGGATCGTGAGATACTCCCACCGGACGCCCGTCATTCGCGCCAGGATACCGATCACGGCCAGCAGTAGAATCAGGTTCAGGACTAGCCAGATGCGCTTAGCGGTCAGCGGCGGGAAGCCGGCAATGGGGATCATCGGCAGCATGGTGGCTGGCGATTGCGGTACGTACCCTCCGAGCTGATTTTCAATACCCGCGTAGTTCATCTGCCGTGCGAACCACGTCCAGTCATAAAGGTCTGGCAGTGAGTCGTGGTGGCGAGCCGCCACGGCGCCAATGTAGTAGTTCGGGAAATCCGTGGAGATGCGTGTCCAACCGGTACGAAAAGCCGCGGACAGGACGACCGCGAACCCAACAACGGCGGCCACTCTTGCCATCCAGAGGACAAGGGGGCCCACTCGGCGGTCCGTCATTTCTAAATGATAGCGGCCGCGCACCACGAAATCGGCCGATCGAAGTGTAAAAAGTCGGAAGTTATTTTCCTCGCACCCATTCAATCCAGGTAGGGCGCTCACCAGGAATTGCAGGGCTTGGACGCAGCGTCGGAGGCGCACGCCCTACCCTGCCGACTTCTCCAACTCCAGCAGCAGCCGCTTGCGCCACAACCCGCCGCCGTAGCCGCCCAGTTCCCCGTTCTTGTTGACCACGCGGTGACAGGGAATCAGAATCGCGATCCGGTTGCGCCCGTTGGCGGTGCCCACCGCGCGCGACGCTCCGGGACGCCCCACCTCTCGCGCCAGTTCCTCATAGGAGCGCGTTTCGCCATAGGGAATCCCCAGCAGGCGCGTCCATACCGCGCGCTCGAACGCCGTCCCCGGATAGGCCAGCGGGACCGTGAATTCCCGGCGGTTCCCCGCGAAGTATTCGCCCAGCTCGGCGCGCACCTGCTCCAGGTGCGCCGTCTCGCCCGGCACTAGGGCCATCTGAAAGCGCTGCCGCAAGGTATCGAATTGGGTCTCCAGCATGCGCCGCTCGGTGAACTCCAGCAGGCAGACCCCGGCGTCCACCGCCCCCGCCACCATGGGCCCCATGGGCGTCGGCACCCAGCAGAGCCGGATGCAATCGCCGCCGCGCACCTGCCCCGGAGGCGCGCCGAACACGCGTGCGAACGCGCTGCGGAAGCCGCTGTGCGAATCGAATCCGGAGTCGAAGACGGTCTCGTCGAGCGCCTTCCCGCCGCGGATGCTTTCGAACGCCTTGCCCAAGCGCCGCGCGCGGCAGTAGGCCTGAAACGTCATTCCATAGTCGCGCAGAAACTGGCGGCGCACGCGCCCCGGGTCGAGCCCCATCGCGCGCAGTTCCGCTTGGCGAATTCGCACATCCGTACTGGCGTCGAGCCGCGCCAGCAGTTCGCGCACCCACCCTGGCGCAACGCTCTCGGTGGGGCGGCACCGCTTGCACGCCCGGTAGCCGGCGAACAGCGCGTCCTTCACCGTGGCAAAGAACTCGACGTTTTCGGGTAGCGGCTTTCGCGCCGGGCACGCGGGCAGGCAGAAGATCCCGGTGGTCCGCACCGCGGTGTAGAACACGCCGTTGTAAGACGCGTCCGACGCCAGAAAGGCGCGCTGCACTTCGTTGACTGGTGGGAGTACTTGCATGAAAAGAGTCTACCCGGCCGCCGTCCTGGCGCGCCACCGAAAAAAGCGCGCCGAATTCGGTGGGCCCGGACGTCATGGCCCCATGAGACTCAGGGTCCTGCTTCGAGTCGCCGTACAGGAGTGCGTATAGCTCCGGCACTTCGGCAGTCCAACGGCCATGGGTCGAGCGTGATATGGCCAAGTGGCGGGACCGCAGTATTAGAAGTCCGCAAATCGCGGAGCGTCAGCGCTCGACGCGGCGGACGAGGGGCACGCGCACCATTGATTCGGCGGTAAACTAGAGTTATCGTTATGGCGTCTGAGGATGGGCTCGAGGAGTTCCGGCTGGACCGCACGCAGTTTTCCGTCGTGCGCTTGACTGATCGGGACGACGCGGTTGAATACTGGCTGTCCAGGCCGGTCGAGGAGCGACTGCGGGCGCTCGAACTCTTGCGAAGGACCTTCTATGGCTACACCGGCGCTAGCGAGGGACTTCAAAGAGTTCTTGAAGTCGCTCAACTCGAACCACGTTGAATACCTGTTGATTGGCGGGTACGCGGTCGGGATCTACGGCCATATCAGGGCCACTAACGATCTCGATATTTGGGTCGGCATTAGTGCGGAAAACGCCGCCAAAATTGAGCGGGCGCTTCGCGAATTTGGGTTCGCCGCTGCCGGGCTGACCTCCGACCTGTTTCTGGCCCGGAATAACGTGGTTCGGATGGGGGTGCCACCGATTCGAATTGAAATTCTCACCTCCGTTTCGGGAGTCGAGTTCGAATCGTGTTACGCCGAAAAAGAGATGATCCGGATTGAGGAGATGGCCGTTCCTGTGATCAGTCTGTCTCGTCTGCGGGAAAACAAGGCGGCCAGCGGGCGGGCGAAGGATCTGGCGGACCTGGAGAATCTCCCACAATAGGCCGTGCCGGCGATTTCGGCGACGGCATCCGGGAGGGTCGAGTTAGTGTAGTTGAGTCGTGTCAGCGCGCCCGCCGGCCCCCACCCACCGTGGGCAGGAACGCGGTCAGCAGACCGATGGCGGGCAGAAACGCGCAGACCCGATACACGTACTCGATCCCCCTGGCGTCTGCCAGTCTGCCCAGCAGGGCCGCGCCCTTCCTCGCTCTCGCCGCCTTCGATCGCACTGAGACCCTGACCGGTGACCATGCACCCGCGCGCCAAATGTACCAGAATAGGAGGCATGCAGCCCTTCGATCGCATCACCTGGAACCCGAACCAGATGAACGGCCAGCCGTGCATCCGTGGCATGAGGCTGACGGTGCGCCGAGTCGTGGAGGCCGTGGTGCTATATCCTGACCGGGACGACCTCTTCCGGAACTATCCCGAGCTTGAGCCGGACGACATTCAGCAGGCCCTGGCGTTCGCCGCCGCCAATCTTGAGGACAGGGCGGCGGAAAGTAACGCCGCTTGACTGGCAGCACGCCCATGCGCCTGGTCCTGGACCAGGGAGTTCCGCGAGACGCCGCGACTCGCCTGCGCGGCCTCGGCTATGACTGTACTCATGTCGGGGAAATCGGGATGGGTAAGGCCGCCGATGAGGAGATCCTCGCGTGGTCGTTGGGAAAGAACGCCATCGTGGTGACCCTGGA
>JADGNT010000492.1 GCA_017883345.1 Candidatus Solibacter sp.
CCTCGGGCGATGTTGGCGAGTTGGAAAAGAACGTTCGCTTTCTGATGCGTGTCCAGGATCGAGCTCCCTGCCAGATAATCTTTCAGCAGGCTTTCGCCTTGCGCGGCGCGATTCGTGTTTGCCAGATATTGCGCATAGTTAGCCAGCACCTGGTCTTCTTGCGGCCTACCCCGGTTCTCCTGCAGGATCTGCCGATAGACCTGGTCGGCCTGATCGAGCAGTTCGGCCTGGCGCAGGTAGCCGGCCAGATTTTGACGCATCCAGAGCGCCTGATTGGGAATGCCGGGCTTGTCCGACGATTGCACGGCCGCGATGGCCTGCTGGATTGCAGCGATGGAATCGGTGTAGTGCCCCTGGCGTGCGTAGAGGTTTGCCAGCGATTGCCAGGCGTTCGCCCTGGCTTGCGGATCCGCCGATTGTTCGGCCAGCTTCTGGTAGATGGCGGCGGCTTCCTCAAGCTGCCCGTGCTGCTCGTAGAATTGCGCCAGTGCCGGTTCGTCGTTCGAGCCGAGCGTGCGGATCTTCACCGCGATGGCAGCTATGGCATCCGGCCGGCCGAGTTGTTGATACAGGTCGGCCAGGCGGGTGTAGGCGTAGATGCCGCTTCCGACATAACTTCCGCTGGCATAACCGAAATACGCGGTGCGATTGCCAGACACGATGACGCTCCGCGCGGCGGGTTGCGCCGCCGCGACCGGAGGCGTGGCGGCTTGTGCCGTCGCTGCCTGTTCCAGATATCCCACTGCCTTGAGCAGGTTGCCGTCCTGCCGCCAGGACTCTCCCAACGCATTCAGCGTGGCGATGCGGGACGGATGCGAGTCTCCCAGCAGGCCGGTGCGGGCCAGCGCTTCCCGCAGAATGGCCCGCGCTTGGGCGTTCAAACTCGAACTCTGATAGAGCTGCGCCACCTGCTGCGCCCATCCAGCGAATCGCGGTGAATCCACCGGCGCACGCTGTAGCTGGGCGCGCGCCTGCTCCCGCCCGGCGGCGGCTACTTCGAAACGGCCGTTATTGCGCGCCTGCCAGAAGGCCTGGGTCGCCGTGTCCAAAGGGTCCTGCCGCGGCGATGGTTGCGCCAGGGCGGCTAACGAACAAACCAGAAACAGCGGCACACGAAGCATGTTGGTGTAGACACCGGAACAGCGAGTCCAGTTCCGCATATGGGCAGTCCTCCTATCCGGCAGACGCTGCTTGCATGCCAAAGGCCGGAGGGAAAAGCCTTCATTTTCCGGGGCGGGCGGTGCGGGCAGCGTGTTCGGCAGCCCACTTCTGTGTCGGATTGGCGTCTGGTGTAGGATGAAGTCCCGGCACCATTGGCCGCGATCGACTATGCGTGCTCGAGCCCTGTGTCTTGCGCTGGCGTTCTGCCTGAAGGCGTCAGCAGCCGATGTCCGGGTGTGGCAGGATGTGCTGACCCTCCCCACTTACCAGGAGGGGCCGCCCAATCCCAATCCGCCCTTCGACCAGTTCGAAGCGACCAAATTCAACTACCCCTACACGTTGCGCGACAGTATTACCGACCGGCGCGTGGACACCGCCTGGCGCGCGGTCTACGTGGAAAACGAGTACCTGAAGTGCAGTGTGCTGCCCGACATCGGCGGCCACCTCTACACCTGCGTCGACAAGATCAGCGGGCAGCCGATGTTCTACGCCAACCCGTCGATCAAGAAGGCGCAGATCGGCTACCGCGGCGGGCGCTGGATATCGCCGATGCTCCGCACGCGCTGATGCGGCAGACCGAGGACGAGTACGACTGGACGCCGGAAGCGGAGATCCGGACCGGCGCGCAGGCGCGGCCGCCGTCGGGCGGAGCGCTCGATTCCGGCGCCGATCTGGAGCTGAACGGGAACCTGCCGGGGGCCTACGAAGTATACGACCGCGCCCTCGGGCAGTCGCCGGACGACCAGGCGCTGCGCGTCGCCGCGGGGAGGCGATGAGGGAAGACGGCGCCAGGATACGCTCCCTTAGGAGCTGTGAAAACATCGGTCGGCAGGCGAAAGCGCCTGCCCCACCAAGCACGTGGGACAGACGCTTTCGTCTGTCGGCCGCGGAGTCTCATTTGACTGAACAGCATTGGTGTTAGCCTGGGAATTTCCGCACCATGGACCGCTATTCCGAGTTGCGTGCGCGTGCGGCGGAGTTCGTCGCCGAGTGGGTACAGTGGGGTGCGGTGCTGGTGGTGGCGCCGGTGCGCGAGGCCGCCGGCGAAGTCGCCCTTGCAGCCTGCGGCGACGCGTTGATCGGCGTGCACCGACTGGCATTCCGCGAACTCGTGCTGGAACTCTCCGCCGCCGAGTTGAATCGCCGCGCGCTCGTGCCCGTCGGGCGCATCGTCCGCGAAGCGCTGGCCGCGCGCGTCACCGAAGAGGCGGTCGGCGCCGGCGGCTTGAGCTATCTCGGTCCCGTCGCCGGATTCCCCGGATTTCCGCGGGCTCTTGCCTACACCTTTGAAGAGTTGCGCCTCAACGCGGTGCTGCTCGATCAACTCCGCGAGTGCGGCGAATCGGGCGCGGACCTGGCGTTGCTGCTCGGCGCCTATCAGGACGAGCTGGCCGCGCGCGGCTTCGCCGACCACGCCACGCGCGTCGACCTGGCGCGCCGCGGAGCGCGGGAGCAGCTTGGCGACAAGGCCGTGGTCGCGCTCGACCTCGCGCCGCGCACGCGCTCCGAGCGCGAACTGCTCACCCTCATTCTGAATACCGCACGGGCCCACCTCGACCTGCGCCTCGCGCCGGGCGGCGCGCCACCGCAATCTTCCCTCGAATCGCTCCAGCGATACCTCTTCTCCGGGGACGCCGTCCCGCCGCGCGAGGAAGATGGCAGCGTCGCCATCTTTTCCACATCCGGCGAGGCGCTGGAGTGCGTGGAGATCGCGCGCCGCATCGGCGCGGCGGTGGAACGCGGCGTGCCCTTCGACCAGATCGCCATCCCGGTCCGCTCGCCCGAGCGCTACCAGCCGCTGGTGATGGAAGGCTTGCGCCGCGCCGGAATTCCGGTCCACTGCACGCGCGGTTCGCGGCGGCCGGACGTCGCCGGGCGCAGCTTCCTCGCCCTGTTGCACTGCGCCGAAGAGCGCCTCTCCGCCTCGCGCTTCGCGGAGTATCTCTCGCTCGGCCAGATGCCCGCGGACCAGGAACCGCGCCCGCCCGCCGCCTGGGAACGCCTGCTGGTGGACGCCGCCGTGATCGGCGGACCCGAGCGCTGGGCAACGCGCCTCGATGGCCTCCGCGAGCAGCTCCACCGCCGCCATCGCGAGGAGGAAGACGATGGCGAACGCGCGCGCCTGGAGCGGCGCATCGTGAGCGTGGAGAACCTGCGCGCCTTCGCCCTGCCCGTGATTGGCCTTCTGGCCGCCCTTCCGGCGCGCGCTACATGGGGCGAGTGGATCGCCGCACTCACCGATTTGGCCGAATTCACCCTGCGCGAGCCGGAGCGCGTTACGGCGCTCCTGGAGGAACTCGAGCCGATGTCGCCCATCGGTCCCGTGAGTCTGGCCCAGGTGCTGCTGGTGATTGGTCCGCGGCTGACAACGCTGGCCGCGGCGCCCCAGGACTCGCGCTACGGCAAGGTGTGGGTGGGCGGCATCGAAGAGGCGCGCGGCATGGCCTTCCGCTGCGTCTTCGTGCCGGGCGTGAACGAAGGGCTGTTCCCGCGCCCGGCGGCCGAGGATCCGCTGTTGCTCCAGGCGCAGCGCGCGGCTTTGGGTGTCGAGCCGGGCGTCGAACTGCGCGCCGCATTGCAGACAGAAGATACCGAACTGCTGCGCATCGCCGCGGCCTGCGCGTCGGAGCAATTCACGCTCTCCTTCTCACGCCTGGATCTGTTGACCGGCCGCGAACGCGTGCCTTCTTTCTACGCCTTCGCGGCCCATCGCGCGGCCGGCGGGCCGGAGATCGACGTGCGCGAATTCGAGGCGCGCGCCCGCTCCGCCACGCGCACGCGCATCGGCTGGCCGGCGCCGCCCGACCCCGCCGACGCCATCGACGACGCGGAATTCGATCTCGCCACACTGGCTCCGCTGGTCAAGGGCTCGGGAGAGTATCTGAAGAGTCTGCCGGGCCGCGCGGTGGCGTCGCTGCGCGCGCGCTGGATGCGCTGGCACAAACCGTGGAAGGCGGCCGACGGCCTGTTCATCGAAGAAATCGGCAGCGACGCTCTCCAGCCCTACCGGCTCACCGCGCGCGCGTGGTCGCCTTCGCTGTTGCAGCAGTACGCCCGCTGTCCCTACCGGTTCGCGCTGCGCGGCATCTTCGGCCTGCGTCCCGCCGATCGCCCCGCGGCCATCCAACGCATGGACCCGGCGGAGCGCGGCAATCTCTACCACGCCGTGCAGTTCGGACTGTTGCGCGATCTGGCCGCCGCCGGTCCGGTGCCGGTCAACGGCGAGAATCTCGCCGCGGCGCTGGAACGGCTCGACGCCATTTTGCAGACGGAGGCGGCCCGCGCCGAAGCCGATCTTGCGCCCGCCATCCCGCGGATCTGGCGCGCCGAAGTGCAGTCGATTCGCGCCGACCTTCGCGGCTGGCTGCAACAGAAAGCGCTGCTGGAAGCGGATTGGACGCCGGAATTCCACGAGCTCAGTTTCGGCCTCAAGGATGCGGCGGGCCGCGATCCGCGCAGCCGCAAGGAAGCCGTCACCGTCAGCGGCGGCTACCAACTGCAAGGCTCCATCGATCTGGTGGAGCGCCACGCGAGCG
>JADGNT010000493.1 GCA_017883345.1 Candidatus Solibacter sp.
GGCGCTGGAGATGGCGCACAAGATCGACACCGTCGTGCTGGATAAGACGGGCACCGTCACCGCCGGCAAGCCGCGCGTGACGCGCGTAACGGCGCACGGCGCTTTCTCTGAGAACGACGTGCTGCGCCTGGCGGCATCGGCGGAACGCTATTCGGAACATCCGCTGGGCAAGGCCATCGTGGAAAGCGCGCAAGTGCGGGGCCTGGCGCTCGAGGAAGCCAGCGACTTCTCCTCCCAGGCGGGCCACGGCGTTCGGGCGCGCGTGGCGGGGCACGAAGTGGTGGTCGGGCGGCCGGGCGCCACCGTGACCATCGATGGCGCTCTGGCGGGCGCCATCGAAATCGCCGACACCATCAAGCCGGAAGCGGCGGAGGCGGTGCGGCGCTTGCGCGCCATGGGGATCGAAGTGTGGATGATCACCGGCGATCGCGCCGCCACGGCCGAAGCGGTGGCGCGCGAGGCGGGAATCGATCGCGTGTTGTCGGAGGTGCTACCCGCCGGCAAGGTCGCGGAGATCCGCAAACTACAGGCCGCCGGACGCCGCGTGGCGATGGTCGGCGATGGCGTCAACGATGCGCCCGCGCTGGCACAGGCGGATCTGGGAATCGCCATGGGCAGCGGCACCGATGTCGCCATGGAAGCCGGCGGCGTGACCCTGATGCGCGACAATCTGAACGGCGTGGCGGAGGCGCTGGAGCTTTCGCGGCGGACGATGCGGATCATCCGGCAGAATCTCTTCTGGGCCTTCGCCTACAACGTCGTCGGCATTCCGGTGGCGGCGCTGGGGCTGCTCTCGCCGATGCTGGCGTCGGCGGCCATGGCGCTATCCAGCGTCACGGTGGTGACCAACAGCTTGCGGTTGAAATAAAGGTCTGAGCCTGGCTTACCGCCGCCAAGCCCGTAGGGCGAAAGATAGTAGCCCACGGCGCCAGCCGTCGGGAGCATGTCGTGTAGTCGATGCAGCCCCGGAACGGGCCGTTAGTCTGTGCCACACAGCTTCGCGTCACTGACGTGAGTGGCTCCCGAGGGGATGAGATGAATCTTACGCCCCTGCCGGGGCTCTGTGTGGATCATGCCCCGATCCCCACGGCATACGCCGTGGGCTACTATCTTTCGCCCTTCGGGCTCGGTGTCCAAGCTGCGAACCGGATTTACAGGGCGAAGCCTTATGCCACGCAAGGCCTCGCATTTAAGTTATAGTCACTGGAATGAGATTTCTTCGGTGTCTTGCTCCCGCGCTGCTCGCGCTTCCCCTCCTCGGCCAACCCGGCGCCGGCATCCTGCTGAAGCCGGGGCGCGACGCCGGGCAGGCGGTGGACGAGGAGTACACCAAAAAGATTCGCGAGTACACTACCGAAACCTTCTTCAACTCGCCGCTCACCGATTACCTGCCCGCCTCGAAGACCGTGCCCACCCCCAAGGCGGTGCTCGGCGATATCGCCGGAGCGCCCGGCATCCTGCCCTACTCGGCCGACGTCTACCGCTACATGCGCATGCTGGAGAAGGCCACCCCGCGCGTCAAAGTCTTCACCATCGGCAAGACCGAGGAAGGCCGCGAGATGATCGCCGTGGCCGTGGCCTCCGAACGCCTGCTCGCCACCCTCGACGAGAACCGCGCCCGCCTCGCCAAACTCGCCGATCCCCGCACCATCAAGCTGGACGACGCCGAGGCCGAAAAGCTCATCGCCGCCTCCACGCCCATCTATTACATTACCGGAACCATCCACTCCACCGAGACCGGCGCGCCCACCGCGCTCATGGAACTCGCCTACCGCCTGGCGGTCGACGAGAGCGCCTACATCAAGTCCATCCGCGATAACGTGATCACGCTGATCACCCCCGTCGTGGAAGCGGACGGGCGCGACCGCGCGGTGGACATCTATCGCTGGCACCGCGAGAACCCCGGCAAGCAGTTTCCCCCCTTGATCTACTGGGGCCACTACGTGGCGCATGACAACAATCGCGACTCCATGGGCCTCACCCTGCAACTCACGCGCAATATCCTCGGCGCCTTCGTCGGATTCAAGGCGCAAGTGCTCCACGACCTCCACGAGTCCGTGCCCTACCTCTACGACAACACGGCCGGCGATGGCCCCTACAACGCCTGGATCGACCCCATACTGGCCGACGAATGGCAGATGATGGGCTGGGACAACGTTTCCGAAATGACCAAGCTGGGCATGCCCGGCGTCTTCACCCACGGCACCTTCGACACATGGTCACCCTCCTACCTGATGTTCATCGCCGCCATGCACAACGGCATCAGCCGCCTCTACGAGACCTTCGGCAACGGCGGCGCGGATACCGAGGAGCGCTCGCTGCGCCCCAATGAGTACGCGCGCACCTGGTTCAAGCAGAATCCGCCGCTTCCCAAGACCAAATGGTCGCAGCGCAACAACAACAATTACGAACAAACCGGCGTGCTCACCGCGCTGCACTACTTCGCCGGCAACAACAAACTTTTCCTGCGCAACTTCTACCTCAAGGCCAAGCGCTCCATCGAGAAACCGCGCACCGAAGGACCCGCCGCCTACGTCTTCCCGTCCGACGATCCGCGTCCCGGCGCGCAGGCCGACCTCTTGCGCATGTTGCAGGATCAGGGCTGCGAGATCTCCCGCTCTACCGCCCCCATCACCGTCATGATGCCGGCCAAGAAGGCGCCCGCGCGCGGGGGACGCGGGGGACGGGGCGGCACAGGGTCCGGGACCGCGGATGCCGCCGACGCTTCGGCCGACGCCGCGGCCGACGCCCCTCCCGCCAAGCCCGCCGAAAAACCCAAGCCCGAGCCGCGCACCTTCCCGGCCGGCAGTTACGTTTTGCGCATGGATCAGCCCTACAGCCGCATCGCCGATACCCTGCTCGACTACCAGTACTGGGCGGCCAACGATCCGCAGAAAAGCATCTACGACGATACCGGCTGGACCTTCGGCGAACTCGGCAACGTGCGGGTGTCGCGCGTCACCGACCTCAAGGTATTGGAGGCCGCCATGGACAAGCTTCCGGGACCGGTGCAGTCCCCCGGCGGCGTCGAAGGCACGGGCGAGATTTATCTGATCAACCACAATGCCGACAACGCGCTCGTCACCCTGCGCTATCGATTCCCCAGCGCGACCTTCGATACCGCCGAGGAGCCCTTCGAAGCCGCCGGCCACAAGTTCAACCGCGGCAGCTTCATCGTGCGCCAGGCGGCCGCCAGCGACCTCGCGAAAGCCGCCGCCGAACTCGGCGTGCAGGTGTACGCCGTGGCAACGGCCCCGGAGGTCAAAACCCATCCGGCGCGCGCCGCCCGAATCGCCATCATGCACACCTGGCTCAGCACGCAGAGCGAAGGCTGGTGGCGCCTGGAGTTCGACCGCCTGAAGATTCCGTATGCGTACATCAGCACCCAAACCGTATCTAAGGCCGCCGATTTGCGCTCCCAATACGACGCGATCGTGTTTGCTCCGGGAGTTCGCGGCAACCCGCAGGCCATCGTCAGCGGCATGCCCATGTACGGCAATCCGCTGCCATGGAAGGTCACCCAGCTCACGCCGAATCTGGGAAAGATCGACGAAACCGACGACATGCGTCCCGGCCTGGGGTGGGCGGGCCTCGACCATTTGCAGGAGTTCGTGCGCCAGGGTGGCCTGCTCATCACCGCCAACGACACCGCCAATTTCGCCGTGGCCTTCGGCTTCACGCCCGGCGTCACCATCGGCGCCACCACGCGGCTCAAGGTGACCGGCTCGGCGCTGCGTTCCAAGATGGTGGACGCGGCCAGCCCGATCGTTTACGGCTACCGCGACAACTTGGCGATTTTCGCGTCCAATCCGCCGGTTTTCGGTCTCACCAATATGGCAGGCGGCGGAGGCGGGCGCCGCCCCGGCGCCACCGAAGAGCGCGAACGCCCCACCGGCCGCGGCACGGCCGACGATCCCGATCTGCCGCAGGGGCGATCCCCGGTCGAGATCCCCGAAGAGCCGAAGGGCGAAGTCTGGGAGGCCACGCCGCTCACCAACGAGCAGCTTCGCAACCCCATCAACGTGATTCCTCCGGCGGCGCGCCCGCGCGTGGTGCTGCGCTACGCCAATGCTCCCGACCTGCTGGTGAGCGGCCTGCTCGATGGCGGCGCCGAATTGGCGCAGCACGCCGCTGTAATCGATTCCCCTTACGGCCAGGGCCACGTGGTGCTGTTCTCCAACAATCCCATGTGGCGCGCCGAGACCAAGGGCAGCTATTTCCTGGTCTTCAACGCCATCCTGAACTTCGACAGCCTGGACGCCGGAAGAAAACTGGCGGACAAGTAAGCGTGGCACAAGTTGCTCATGACGCCTGCGGCGTCGCAACGAATGATGAAGCTGGATACAACCACCGGTCTTTCGCAAGCGGGTGTCATCTACGGCTACGCCCACCAACCGGCCAGGGCAGTAAACCAGGGCGCGTTGGAGGATGGGTCGAAACAGCTCCTGGGCTGCCACTCACAACGCGAATGCAGAAAGTCCTCCGCGCTCCAACTGCGATTCTGGCCGCCGTTGGTAGAAACGATGCGGGACAGGCAACGCCGGCCCAAACACACCAGCGAGCCCAGAGCTTGGCGAACGGCACGCTGGAAGGTGCGCGATTGAGGGAAGACGGAGCGCCAACCGGTGGCGATTTCCAAGAACGCTGCCAGGAGAGTCATTTGGCCTCCGGGAGCAGCCCGAAAGTAT
>JADGNT010000030.1 GCA_017883345.1 Candidatus Solibacter sp.
CATCAACGCTTGCGCGCGCTTTGCAGGTGCTGATTCAGATGCCCCAGGCTGGCGAACTGCCCGGCGAACCGGGCCGTGCTTGGCGGGCGCGGCGGGCGGCGCGGGCTGAAATCGCGGCGGCGGAAGAGGTCCGACTTCGAGATCACGGCGGCGCCCATCGGGCGGTATTCGTAAGTGCCTTGCGCCCAGGCTAACTGCTCGTCCACCCAGAGATAGAACCCCATCGGCTTCATCTTACAACGGCGGCGGCAGTTGCCGGAGCACGGCCAAGCCATCTTCGAAGCAACCGCTCCCTCACGGTCGCGGCTCTGATCGGAGCCGCGACCGTTAGGGAGCGGTTGTCTGACGGTTAGGGCGCGTTACAATCTCAGGCATGAGTGTGAAACTAACGAACCAAGTGGTACTTGTCATCGGCGCCTCCAGCGGCATCGGGCGCGAGACGGCGATTCTGTTCGCCCGCGAAGGCGCGCGCGTGATGGCGGCGGCGCGGCGCAAGGACCGTCTGCGCGCCTTGCAGCAGGAGCTGGCGGCGGAAAATGCCGCCATCGAGATCGCCGTGGCGGACGCCTCCAGCGTGGAGGATATGGAAGGACTGGTGCGCCACACGCGCGAACGCCTGGGCGAAATCGACATCCTGGTTTACAGCACGGGGACCAATGTCAAGGATCGCGCGCTCTCGCGGCTGACTCCCGCCATCTGGGACATGATGATGTCGGTGAATCTCAACGGCGCCTACTACGCGACGCAGGCGGCGCTCCCCGCCATGCGCCAGCGCGGCTCGGGGCACCTGATTTACGTGGCGTCGATTTCGAGCACCGTGCCGGATGTTTCGGGCGCGGCCTACCAGGCGTCGAAGCGCGGCCTGCTGGGCATGGCGCACGCGGTCCGCGTGGAGGAGAAGCAGAACGGCATCCGCACCTGCGTGATCTGTCCGGGGCTGGTGGATACGGAACTCCTGGAGAACCGGCCGGTGAAGACCCCGGCGGAGATGCTCTCCAAGGCGTTGCAGCCGGGGGACGTGGCGGAAGCCATCCTGGCGGTGGCGAAATTGCCGGCGCGCGCGGTGGTGCCGGAACTCCAGTTGCTGCCGACCTACTTATGAGACTCGCGCTTTTCCTGCTTGCGCTGCCGCTGATGCATGCGCAGGACACACGAAAGGTGGTGGAACCGGGGTTCCCACCGGCGTGCGAGGTACTGACGGCGCGCCTCGCGGCGCCCGGCGGCGCGCTGTCCGACGCCGACGAACGGCGGCCCGACACGGCGCGCCTGCAGAAGGCGATCAATGGCTGCGCGCCCGGCAAAGCCGTCGAACTGAAGCCGGCGGGCGACCGCCGGATTTTTCTCAGCGGGCCGATCCTGCTCAAGCCAGGCGTCACGCTGCTGATCGACGCCAACGCGGCCCTGTTCGCCTCACGCGATCCGCGCGACTACGATTTGACGCCGGGAAGCTGCGGCGTAGTGAACGAGCGCGGACGCGGGTGCCAGCCGTTCCTGCTGGCGGAGCAGGCGCCGGGCAGCGGCATCATGGGCGATGGCTCGATCGACGGGCGCGGCGGGGCCACCCTGCTGGGGCTCAAGGTCTCGTGGTGGGATCTGGCCAAGGAGGCGAAGATCAAGGATCTCTCGCAGAGCGTGACGCGCCTGCTCATCGTGCGGCAGAGCGACAACTTCACGCTGTATCGCATCACGCTGCGCAATTCGCCGAACTTCCACGTGTCGGTGGAGCGCACCAACGGGTTCACCGCGTGGGGCGTCAAGATCAAGACGCCGAAGACGGCGCGCAATACGGACGGCATCGACCCCTCGAGTTCGACCAACGTCACCATCGCCTACTGCGATATCGACACGGGCGACGACAATATCGCGATCAAGGCGGGTGCCGCCGGGCCAGCCGCCAACATGACGATCGCGCACAATCGTTTCTATGCGGGACACGGCATGTCAATCGGCAGCGGCACCGATGGCGGGGTGAACCACGTGCGGGTGAGCGATCTGAGCATCGACGGGGCGGACAACGGGATCCGCATCAAGAGCGACCGCAGCCGCGGCGGCCTGGTGCAGGACGTGTCGTACGAGAACGTCTGCATGCGCAACGTGCAGAACCCGATCGTATTGACCTCGATGTACACCACGTTCGACGGCAACAAGCTGCCCGATTATCGCGACATCGTGCTCAGGAATGTGCACAGCGTGACTCCAGGCTGGCTGACTCTGCTGGGCCTGGACGCGCAGCACCGCATCGAAGTGAGCTTGGAGAACGTCACGGTGGACGGGGTCAAGCGGGAGCAGATCACGGCGGCGAATTCCGTGGTGCGGATGGCCGGCGGCAATCTGCCATGGGAGGGCAACGGGGTCAGCGTGACGAAGCTGGCTGGAGGCGCGGCGCCGGTGAATTGCGACGGCCGCTTCGTGCGCTTCCCGGAGATCCCCACCGCGCCGCAAGCGAAGGTCACGATTCCGCCGGAGGACAAGACGCTGTATGTCTCGGGATCGGGCACGGGCGACTACTACTCGATCCAGCGCGCCATCGACGTGGCGCCGGCCGAAGGCGCGGTGATTTCGGTGACGCCCGGGACGTACCACGAAGTGTTGACCATCAACAAGCCGAACATCACCATCCGCAGCAGCTACCAGGACGCGAGCCGGACGGTGATTGTCGCCGGCAAGAGCGCGGGGACGTCGGGCGGCACCATGAATTCGGCCACGGTCAACGTGCGCGCCGACAACTTCACGGCGGAGAACGTGACCTTCGCCAACGATTTCAATCGCACCCACGAGCAGGTGCCCACGGGATCGCAGGCGCTGGCCCTGTTGGTCACCGGCGATCGCGCGGTGTTCCGCAATGTGCGGCTGCTGGGCAATCAGGACACGGTTTACGCCGGCAGCAAGCGGCAGTATTTCGCCGATTGCTACATCGAGGGCAACGTCGATTTCATCTTCGGCGATGCCAAGGCGGTGTTCGAGGGATGCGAGATCCGGAGCACACCGCACTCCATCGGGTACATTACGGCGCAAGGAAAAAGCGCCGCCGGGCAGGACAGCGCGTTCGTATTCCAGCGGTGCAAACTGACGGCCGCGCCCGGGGTGACCAACGTGTGGCTGGGGCGTCCCTGGCGGCCGTATGCCAGCGTGGTGTTTCTGCATACCGAAATGGGCGCCCACATCGAGGCGGCGGGATGGCGCGAGTGGCACCCGGGCGAGACCCACTACATGGATACGGTGAGCTACGCCGAGTTCCAGAACAGCGGTCCGGGGGCGCATCCCACGGAGCGCGACGCGCACACCAAGAAGCTGACACCGGCGGAAGCGGCGCAATACGACGCCCGGCAGTTCCTGGCGGGCACGGACGGTTGGGACCCCACGGCGCGGCGGCAATAAGCATCAGAGGTGGGACAGACGATCGCCTTTTGTCGTCTGTCAGGCCGCGCGGACTTCATAGCGGACATAACAGAGGCCGCTCAAACGCTGTCAATCCTGATATCATTAATTGATTCAGCGTTTATGAAGAAATCGAAAGCGGACATTCAAGCGGACATTTTGGCGGTCGTAGACCGTAACGAAACACCCGCCTTGATGGAGCCGCTGGTGATTGGCGACAGTGCTCGCCAGCGCCCTGCCCTGGCGGATCTCGCGTTGACGCTGGCCCAGAAATCCACCGGCTTGTGCCGCAGCCTGCCCGCGGGTATTGTGCCATCGCTGGCCAGTCTGGTTCGAGCCATGAACTGCTACTACAGCAATCTGATCGAGGGACACAACACGCATCCAGTGGATATCGAGCGTGCTCTGAAGAACGACTACAGCCGGAACGAAGGCAAGCGTGATTTGCAGCTTGAGGCGAAAGCTCACATCGCGGTGCAGGCGTGGATCGATACGGGCGGTCTGACGGGCCGTGCTCTCACAACGGCGGGCATCCTCGAGATCCACCGCCGCTTTTGTGAGGAGTTGCCTGAGCGTCTGCTTTTGGTGGAAGACCCGCGGACCCACGACCGGCTCCGCGTGGTTCCAGGAGAACTCCGCCGGCGCGATGTCGCGGTGGGGCGGCACGTGCCGATCAGCCCGGGCGCCATCCCGCGTTTTCTGGCGCGCTATGAAGCGGTCTACAGCCGTCTCGGAAAAGCGGAATCCATTGTCGCCGCCGCCGCCGCCCACCACCGCTTGCTGTGGATGCATCCTTTCCTGGACGGAAATGGCCGCGTGGCGCGCCTGATGTCACACGCCGTCTTCTTGGATACGCTGGAAACCGGCGCGGTGTGGTCGATTGCCCGAGGGCTGGCGCGCCATGCGGAGAGTTACAAACGACACCTCGCGCAATGCGACGAGACCCGCCGGAACGATCTGGATGGCCGTGGGACGCTGAGTGAAGAAGCTCTGGTGGAGTTCACGCGGTTTTTTCTGACCACCTGCATCGATCAGGTGACGTTCATGGAAGGCCTGGTGCAGCCAGACGGGCTGCGTGCGCGCATTTTATTGTGGGCCCGGGAGGAAGTAAGGCTGGGGCAACTGCCGCCCAAGGCAGGAGCGATTCTGGAGGCAATTCTCTATCGCGGAGAGTTACCGCGGGCCGGCGCCGCGCGAATTGTCGGTACCGGCGACCGTCAGGCGCGCCGCATCGTTTCCCTATTGATGGAGCGCGGCGTGCTTGCCGCCGATAGTTCGCGGGCAGCATTGCGCCTCGCCTTCCCGGCGACCCAGGCTGCACGCTGGATGCCCGGGCTCTTCCCCGAGCAATCGGCAGAGTAAGAAGATGTGTAAGGATCACTAAGACTCTGGGTTGACAGACGAAAGCGTCTGTCCCACTTTGTGGGGCAGGCGCTTTCGCCTGCCAACACGGCGATGCCTGCGATTCTTGCTCAGCTTCTAAGCCAGCGCCAACTCCTACCCCAGCGGGTTCTCCGGCCACGCGTGCTTGGGGTAGCGGCGGGAGAGTTCCTTGCGCACTTGTGGGTAGAGGCGCTGCCAGAAGCCGGCCAGGTCGCTGGTCATCTGCACGGGACGCTGGTTGGGCGCCAGCAGGTGCACCACCACGGGGACAGCGCCGCGGGCCACCGCGGGCGTCTCGCGCATGCCGAAGAAATCCTGCAAGCGGGAGGCGATCCAGGGCGGCTGGTTGGGCTCGTAGTGAACCGGCACCTGGCGCCCGCGCGGCAGCCGGATGGCCGCCGGCGCGATCTCTTCCAACAGGCGGCGCGTCCCTGGCGGCAGTTGCCGCTCGATGGCGCGCAGCAGGCCGGCGCCGCGCGAGGCGGATTCCAACTCGGCGAAGCTCTTGAGTCCGGTGGCGAGCGACCCGAGCGCGGCCTCGACGGCGGCGGCATCGAGCGGCGCGGCATCGAGCATCACGGCGCCATGGAGCGCCGCGAATTGGACGCGCGATTGGAAGGCCGCGATCTCCTGCAGATCGGCGAAGCGCCCGAGGCCCGCCTCCACCGCTTTGTGCGCCAGGAAAACGCCGGCCTGCTCGGGATCGGGCGGCGTGCGGCGGGTATCGATCGCGATCTGGTCGAACATCAGCGAGGTCACCGCTTCCACGCGCTCGCCGGCGCGATTCCATTCGAGTGTGGAGACCTCGCGGAGACGATCCGGAAAGAGGTCGAGCAGCCACGCGGGCTCGATGGCGCTCGCCAGACGCACCAGCGGCGCCTCCCGATCCTTGCGGTCTTCGGCCTCCACGGCCACGAAGAGCTCCGCGTCCGTGACCGTGCTGTTGGGCGCCTGCTGTGCGGGGGCGCCGCTCGCCAACTGCAAGTCCGCACCCTGACGCCGCCGCGCCACGCGATCGGGGAAGGCGGTCAGGATGCTCAGCAGGAGCGCATCTTCGCTGCCGCCGGCGCGTTCCCCAGCGCTACCAGTGGCGCGCGCGCCAGCCCGGCCCGTGGTGCGCGTGCCCGCACCTCCCGCCCCGCCCAACTGGCGGAACAGCCGCGCGGCGTACGGCGACCACTCCGCTTCGAGCAGCACCAGCAGGTCCGAGCGCGAGGCGTGCGGCGCTCTGGCCGGCAGGCGATCGCCGGCGCTGAGCAACGCGGCCACCGCGCAGCCGTCGCGAGCCACGCCGCGGCGCCGCGCTTCCACCATCAGGCGGCTCAATCGCGGGTGCAATGGATAGCGCGCCATTTCCCGGGCGGTACTGCCGGTGGCGCCGAGTTGGCGCAGCAGCTCGTGCGCCTGAACGATCGCAGCGGCCGGCGGAGCGTCCAGCCAATCGAGCGCCGCCAGGTCCAGGTTCATGGCCTGCAACAGCAGGGCGGTGGGCGCCAGATCCTCGCGCAGGATCTGCGGCACATCCTGCGCCGGCCGCCGCACGAAATCTTCCAGCGGGTAAAGCCGGATGGCGCGCCCCGGCCCGGTGCGTCCCGCGCGCCCGGCGCGCTGGTTAGCGCTCGCCTGGCTGATGCGCGCCACCTGAAGCGCCGGCAGCCCGGACCACGGCGAGTGGCTGGCCACACGCGCCAGGCCGCTATCGACGACCGCGCTGACGCCGTCGATGGTGATGGAACTTTCCGCCACGTTGGTGGAGAGGATGATCTTGGTCTGGGTACACGGCGCAAGGGCGCGGTCCTGCTCCTCGGGCGATTGATCCCCGTAGAGCGGCAGGAGCAGCCACCCGTGACGGCGGGCCAGCGCCGCGCAGGCGTTTTGCGCGCGGCGGATTTCGAACGATCCGGGCAGGAACACCAACACGTGGCCCATCCCACCGACGGCGAGCCCGGGGGCGGCCAGCCGTTCAAGCGCGGCCACCACCTGGTCTTCCAGCGGTGCGGCGGAATGCGGAGTGTACTCGATCGCCAGCCGATGCTGCCGCCCCGCCGACCGGAGAACGGGCAGAGCCTGCCTCCCCTCGCCCGCCAGATACTGCGCGATAGGCGCCGCATCGAGGGTCGCCGACATGACGACGATCTTGAGATCCGGCCGCCCGGTGCGCTGCAAGCGCCGCAGCAAGGCCAGCGCCAGATCGCCTTCCAGATGCCGCTCATGGAATTCGTCGAGCACCACGCAGCCCACGCGCTCTAGACAGGGGTCGCTCAGCATGCGCCGCGTGAGCACGCCTTCGGTCAGGAAGCGCAGGCGCGTGCGCGGTCCCGCCACCTCCTCGAAGCGCACCTGATAGCCCACCGTTTCGCCCACCGCCTCGCCGCGTTCGCCCGCCACGTAACGCGCGGCCAGGCGCGCGGCCAGACGGCGCGGTTCCAGCACCAGCACCTCGCGCGCGGCCAGCCCGAGCAGGTCAAGCAGCGCGGGCGGCACGCGCGTGGTCTTGCCCGCCCCAGGCGGCGCTTCCAGCACGAGATGGTTGCCGGTGCGCAGGTGGTGCGGAATGGCGGGGAGCAGCTCGTCGATGGGGAGACGCACGCGAGCTTCTATTGTCGCAATTCGACAATGTTCTGGCGCATGATTTCCGCCTGCGGGTAATCCGGATGATATTGCAGGAAGTCCTCCAGCACGCGCGCCGCCTCGCACTTCTGGCCGCGCCTCAAATGGATCTCCGCGAGGAACAGTTGGGGATGCGAGAAGTGCGCCGGATCGAGCTGGCGCGCGCGCTCCAGATACTTCACGGCGGAATCGAACTGCCCCAGCTCGAAATACGTCATGCCGAGCTGCGAGTTGGCCAGCGCGTCGTTGGGGCGCGTCAGCGTGGCGTGGACGTTGACCTCCAGGGCTTCATCCAGCTTGTGCACGGTGACCAGCACGCCGCCCAGATTGACCAGCGGTTCGTACGCCGTGGGGTCCTGCTTCAGCGACTGGCGGAAACGCTGCTCGGCCAGCGGGAAGCGGCGCGTCTGATAGGCGATGGTGCCCAGCGTGTTCCATGCGTTGGCGAACCGCGGCGCCAGTTCCACGGCGTGTTCCAGGTGTTTCTCGGCGGCTTCCACGTCGCGCTTTTCCAGATCGCGTTGCGCGTCCACGTAGTCGCGCAGCGCGCGCTCCGGGATGGCGAGTTCGCGCGTCGTGACCGAGTGCCGCCGGCGGTCGCTGGTGGGGTCGAAATCGGCGTCCCTGAGGGTGATGGTGAGTTGGACGCGGTTGTGCGCATCGGCCAGGCTGGGTCCCACCTCGATGGTCTGGCGCGCGTCGCCGCGTCCGGGCTGGAAAACCGCCAAGGTATATGTCGCCGCCGCCAGTTTCTTGAAGGTGAAGCGTCCGCTCTCGTCGGTGAAAGTGGAAGTGGTGAAGGGGTGGGTAGCGCCGAACAGCGTCACCGACGCACGTCCTTCCGGGCCGATGCGCCCGGAAAGCTCGTAGAGAACCTGCGCGGGTGCGGCGGCCGCGACGAGAATCAGAAGCCAAAAGCGCAGCACGGCAATTCGATTGTAGCGCCGCGTGCCGCCGCATGGTACACCAGATTGAAGGCAAGCCGGGGACAGACAGGGCTGACAGCGAATTTCCGGCAAAGAGCGCCGGAAATTCATGGCAGTCTTGTCAGTCCCCTAAGCCGATTCGGGAGGCACGCGATGAAAGTGAGTGTGGAAGATTTCCGGCGCCAGTACGCCGGCTTGAGCGACGAAGCATTGCTCGACGTCGACCGCCAGGACCTGGTGCAAATGGCGCGCGCGTGCTACGACGAAGAACTGGCGCGACGGAAACTGCAAGCCGCGCCGCCCGCGCCCGCGGTGGCGCAGGCGCCGGAGCCGCATGGCGAAACCGAAGAGTTCGCCGTAGCGGAGACCTATGAGTCCCAGGAGGAGGCCAGACTGGCGCGCGAGTTACTGCGCGGGGCGGGGATCCGCGCGGGACTGGGAGCCGGCGGCCTGGCGGTGCTCGTGCCGGTGTCCACCCGGGAAGATGCGCGCGAGGTTTTGAACGCGCAGCTTTCCGACGAGGCACTGGCGGAAGCGGCCACCGGGGCCAGTTACGTGCGCCACGGCGTGGGCACGGTTCGCCCCTATCTCTATGGCAATGTCGATTTGATCGAGTTCGTCGAGCAGGTGTTCGGCGCGGTGGAACTGGAGCGCTTCGCATTCGGTCTGAACTGTTTGCACGTGGAGGCCGCCATCGGCGATTCGGTAGTGGTGCTCGAAGTGGGCGATCCGCCTCCCGCGATTGCCGCCCCCGCGTCGATCTATGTCTACGTGCCCGACGTGGACGCCGCCTACGGCCGCGCCCTGGAAGCGGGCGCGGAGGAAATCGCGCCGCCGGAAGACAAACTCTACGACGAGCGCGTTGCCGGAGTGAAAGACTCCTTCGGCAACACGTGGTGGATCGCGACCTATCAAGCGCGGTAATCGCCTATCGGGAAGCCGCTTGCTGAGAAGCTGTGAAAAAATCATTTATGGCCGCCGATTAACGCAGATAAACGCCGATAAGCATCTTGTTTTTATCAGCGTTGATCGGCGTTCATCGGCGGCCATTTGTTTTTTTCTCACGTTCCGACATGCTTCACAGCGCCTTGCGAAACGTCAGATTGATCCGGCACCGGCCGGTCAGCGGGTGGTCGCCATCCTTCAACGACGCGATGCCATGGTAGGCCAGGCGCGTGGCGCCGCCCCACACCACCACGTCGCCGCTGGCGAGGAGCATGCGGCGCGGACGATCCTTGCGACTGGCGCCGCCGAACAGAAACACCGCCGGCAGTCCCAGCGACACCGACACGATCGGCGCACGGTAGTCGCGCTCGTTGCGGTCCTGATGCAGCGTGAGGCGCGCCCCCGGCTGGTAGCGGTTGATCAAACAGGCGTCCGCTTCGAATCCTGGGTACCCCGCTTCGCGCGCGGCACTCGCCGCCAGTTGGTGGAACGACGGCGGCATCGCGGGCCACGCCATCCGCGTCACCGGGTCGCCCGCGTCATAGCGATATCCCTTGGCGTCGGACACCCAGCCCGCCTGCCCGCAGTTCGTCATCGCCACCGACATACGGAAGCCGCCGGGCGTCACCATGTGGCGGAACGGCGCGACGGCCACAATCTTCGCCAGGTCGTCCATCAGGCGCTGCGCGGACACATTAGCGAACCCGCGCAGCAGCGTGGCCCCCTCGGCGATCGCCTCGCGAGCTGGAGCCTCCTCGCCGAACAAACTATCCATTCCCTGGCCGGCTCTCTTCATAGCGCGTCGTGAGAAATGACACCGCCCGTGTGGTACCCCGCGTGCTCTAACATTCCCAGCACTACATGCGCTTCCGTTGAAAACGGTAGCCACCGGAAGGAAATCATGAGGACAAATTCAACTACTATCATTACCGGAGCCGTCCTGACGACCCTCCTCTTCGCGTTCTCCGCCATGGCGCGCGACCACAGCACCATGAACGGCACCTGGACGCTGGTGCCCACCAAAAGCGATTTTGCCGGCCAGCCCGTGGTTCAAACCGGCACCGTGACGATCAACGACCATCAGGGCATCATCACCGTCTCGCGCAGTTTCGTGTATGCCGGCGCCACCGAGACCTTCTTCTATAGCGATATGACCGACGCCGACCGCGGCGCCACGATTCGCACCGGCAAAGACCTCAAGAGCAAGACCCGGTGGGATCACGACGTGCTGAAGGTGACCACCACGCAATCCGGCGCGATTACTCTCGAAAGCTACACCCTGGCCGCGGATGGCACCATGATGGTCAGCGTGGTGAGGCCGGAGCACAAGCCGATCACCCTCATCTTCGAGCGCAAATAGATCAGGCGTTCTCGCCGGGCTCCGCGGCGCCATCCTCGCCAGCGTCTGGAAGGCTGTTATCCGCTTGGAGCAGCTCTTCCATAAGTTCCCTGGCTTCCGCCTCGCGGTCGCGCGGCACCTGCACGCGGACCCACTTATGGAGAAACCCATCCACGTCCTGGATCAGGGTGGCGATTTGGCCCAGAATGAAGAAGGGAATGCCCGCCTCCTCCAGCAATCCCTTGGCGAAGGCAAGCTGGATGCGATCGTTTGTCTCCAGCACCACGACCAGGTCGAGAGTGGGGTCGAACCGATCGACTGGCTCCTGGGGAGGGGTTCCGGCTAACAGGGGAACGTGGCAGTCGGAGCATTCGGTGAAACCGTCTCGGTACTCGCAGCGGCATTGCGGACAATACACGATTCACCTCTCGCCCAAGCATACCGCCGCGCGCAGCCGTTTGGAATGCCAAGGTATTCTTTGATTCGGACGCGGCAGGCGCGATTCTTTGACAGCTTCCGAGGGTGGCGGCTCACTTGATTTCCAGGATCATGGCGGAATGATCGGAGACCTTCCGCTCGCGCTCGGCGTGCGAGTAGCGGCAGGCCGTGATGCGCGGCAGCAGGCTCGGGGTGGCGAAGGCGTGGTCCAGGCGGAAGCCGTTGGCCGGGGCGCCGCCCCTCGGCAGGGAATACCAGGTGTACTCGGTGGCATCGCCGTGGAAGTGGCGCCACACGTCGGTCCAGCCTAGGGCCGACAGGCGGGCGAAGTGTTCGGCGCACACGAAGGTGGATCCGGCTTCATCCACCAGCGGCGTCCCGGTGTTGAAGTCGCCAACGAAGAGGAGCGGTTCGGCGATGCGGGCTTCGGCCGCCGCCAGCAGGGCATCCCAGAATCGCGCCTTGGCCGCGCCTTCGGGTTCCTTGGCGCCGGGAATGGCGGTGAGGATGTGGATCACGCCGAAGCCGAAGCCCTGCTCGGGCAGATCGACATCCAGCCAGCGAACGGCATTTTCGGGCGGAGCGGTGGAGGGGCGGTCGCAGCGCAGCGGCATTCGCGAAAGCACGCAAATGCCGTTGTCGATGCCGGCGGGACTGCTGGAGGCGATGTGCGGCCATCCATTGGCGGCGAAGGCCTGGCAGAGGGCCATGCCGGGTTTGGCGCGGAATTCGGTGAGGGCGATGATATCGGGATTGTGGTCGGCGATCGCGCTGACAATACGGACATCGCGCGTACCGCCGCCGTGTTGGATATTCCAAGAGAAAAGTTTCATGCGCCGTTGGTGGCTGATCCCTGATTACAGCACAGTGAGCGACTCAGCGCAGGGGGGAGTACGGTGGGAGGAGGGATCTTCCCCTAAAACTATGAGGCCAGCTTGTACCGCTTTACCGCTATGGCATCCTGGCGCACTTGTGCAAGGTCATAGTTCAACTGGAGACGGAGCCAGAATTCCGGGGTGCTGCCGAAGGCCTTTGCAAGCCGCACTGCCATCTCCGGAGAAATTCCAGCCTTCCCGTTGACGAGATTGTTCAGCGCCTGGCGCGTCACTCCGAGGCCTTCAGCGGCTTTGGTGATCGTCAGGCCGAGTGGTTCGATGCACTCGTACCGGACAAGCAGGCCGGGGTGAGGCGGGTTTTTCATGGGCATAATTCTCTCCTAATGGTAGTCGATCAGGTCCACATCATGGGCGTTGCCCGCTTCGAATCGGAACGTGATCCGCCAGTTTCCGCTCATCGTGATGGACCAGGTTCCCTTCTGGTCTCCCTTGAGTTGGTGCAGGCGGTAACCGGGCACGTTGAGTTCTTGCGGCGATTCCGCGGCATCCAGGGCCGAGATTGCCAGCGCGACGCGAGGACGGAGTTTCGCAGCGATCCGGCTCGCGTTGCCGTCGAACATCTTCTTCAACCCGGAGTGCCGGAAGCTCCCGATCACAAGTCCATCGTAAAGTGACAAGTGTCGAGTGTCAAGCAAGAGAGCGCCTTGTGTACGCTCTCAGAAATCAACCAGCCCGAGGCTTATTTTTAGCGCAGCATCGACTCTCCGCATATCCCCCACATCAACGGCTCCGAGGCGCTTCAGAAGCCGCCGCTGGTCCACGGAGCGGATCTGGCCAAGCTGAATTGCCGACTGCACCAAGAGCCCATTCGCTCTCGCCGGCAATATCGCCACCTCAACAGGATATGGCTTCAGCGAGAGTTTCGAGGTGATTGCCGCTACGATGGTCACGGGGCTATGCCGATTGCCGATGTCGTTTTGAATGATGACGGCCGGACGCGTCTTTTGGATCTCGTGGCCTCGGGCAGGGTCAAACTCGACCAGGTAGATGTCGCCTCTTCGCGGCAAGGTCATGCCTGTTTGGATTTCGCGGGCTTTTTCGTCGTACGGGAATTCTCAAACGTCCGCCACGCTTCTTCCTCAATCGGGAACCACTCGGCGGCCATCGCCAGATCGCGCTCTGCATTCGCCCCGTAGCCGGCTTTAAGCTGTTCGCGAAGGCTTTGCTTGCCTTGCGTTTCGACGTAGTGCAAAACCGCTTGGTCGATAAACCGGCTCCGCGTGCCTTTCGTGGTCACCCGGTCGAGTACACTGACGGTCCTTTCCGGGAGAACGATGTTGATGCGTCTATTCATGGGATTTCACAGGTGCCGGGTGACGACACCTTGAAGCATACACACCGCGAATGTGGATGTCAAATCGGCGAATGTTCCCGGTGCGCCAGACCTAACTCCACCGCCAATATCGCCGCCCGCGGCCTAAGGCCTTCGAGCGCGCCAAGACCCGATCAATGGAAGAGTTGCCCGACTATCCTTAGGTCCGACTCGGGGCGCTTGCACGGCGGGCGGTGGCGTCTTTGAGCCTTCAACATGCCCGTGGTGGAGGCGGGGGGAGTTGAACCCCCGTCCGAAAAAGCCCGCAATGAAGAGAACTACGTGCGTATCCGGCTCATGATTTTTGACCGCCACCTCTGAACCGGCAAGGGTGATGGAAGCCTAGCCCGATTGGTTCTCAGCCGCCAGCTCCGGACCGAAGCTCTTGGCCTATCCCGCAAAATGACGCTCACTCACCACCGCGCGGGCTCAGTGGCTGGAGCGGCTACCTAATTACTTAAGCAGCGTATGCAAACTGCGTATTGGCAGTTATAGTTTCCGATCGTTTTACGGGAGCTCGGAACCCGGCACGCCTCCCCACCACGATTCAATCCCGTCGAATCCGTTGCGCCCCCACATGGTTGCGTCTGGCAGGTACTACACCCCCATTCTACCACCACGGCGCCGACGGGCGTTTATAATCGAAGTATGCGCAATCGGGATCGCTTTCTTCGCACCTTGATGGTCTCCGCCGTCCTGCTCGCCTCTCTCGCCGCCAGCGCGCTGGCCGCGCCCATGACCAAAATCAATATCGTTCTCAAGAACCAGGCCGGCAAGCCCGTGGACCACGCCAGCGTGGTGGTCCGCTTCGTTCAGGGGCACTCCGTGGTGAAGCTCGGCAAAGCCATCCGGACTACCTTCGAACTGCGCAGCAACCAGGAAGGAGAGGCCCGCATCCCGTCCATCCCGCAGGGTAAGATTCGGGTCCAGGTGATCGCCAAGGGCTACCAGACCTTCGGCCAGATCTTCGACATCACGGAGGAGGAAAAAACCCTGGACATCACGCTGAACCCGCCGCAGCAGCAATATACCGCGCACTAGGCGCGCGCGCTCCATCCCCAGATCCCATGATTTTCCCACCCGAATCCGTCCTCGAGTTCCGCCGCGAGCTTGCCGCCAAGAGCGCCGACGGCGACCTCAGTGAGGCCGAAGCGTTCCGACAGGCCCTGGCCGTGGATCCCCACGACCCAGCCGCCACCCGCTTTCTCGCCATAACCGCCGAAGAAAACGGCGACGACACTCTCGCCGCGCAACTCGCCCACCGTTGCATTGAGGCCGACCCCGTCTCGCATGAAGGATACCTGCTGCTGGGTCGCGTCCTCGCCGGCCTGCCGCTCGGCGCCGCCTACGCGGCCCTGGGCAAAGAGAAGCTGCACTTCGATCCCGAGGCGCAGGCGGAACTTGAATCCGGCGGCCTGGCCGAACCGCCCCCCGCGCCAGATGACGAACCCGAAGCCGTCACGCGCGAACTGGAGCCGCACCGCCTGCTCCACGAACTCTTCGTGGCCGG
>JADGNT010000494.1 GCA_017883345.1 Candidatus Solibacter sp.
TTCGACCTGCTGGCCCGCATCTCCGGCATCCTGCTTTCCGTCTACGTGCTCGCCAAAACCATCGACACGCTGATCTGGATCAACCGCACTTCGCCGGCCCTCGGCTTCACCGCCTCGCAATACTACGATTGGAAACCCTTCGGCACTTGGATTCTGTTTGCCGAGATCGTGCTCTGCGGTCTCGTGCCCGCCCTGATTCTGCTCACGCCGCGCCTGCGGGCGCAGCGCGCCTGGCTGATTCCGGCGGCGGCGCTGGCCTGCTGCGGCGTCGCGCTCAACCGCTACGTCCAGACCGTGCAAACCTTGGCGCTGCCCACCTTATCTTTCGACAAGTTCCTTTCCTACACTCCAAGCTGGCAGGAGGTCGGGACCTTTCTCGGCGTCCTCGCCTACGGTGTTCTGGTGTACTCGTTCTCGTTCCGCTACTTCCGGATCTTCCCGGAAGAGCGCGAACTCAAAACTGAGGTACGGCTTCAGCAGGAAGAAGAGCCCGTCCTCGCCGGGAGATTCTAATTTTATGTTTCCGTGGAACTACGGTTTTCATTTTGGCGCCGCCAGTTACATTTTCCTGGGCGCTTTTTATACCGTGCTGCTCGTGGTCGCCACCACCCTCGTCAACGCCCTCTGGCGCGCCAACCGCGACCTGAGCAAAGGCAAGGTGGAAGATATCCGCTGGCACTCGGACTTTCACGATCTGTCCGCCGCCGACCGCACCTGCCGGCACGTCCTGACCGGCGAGTTCACCAGCCGTGAGTGCCCGCATGCCTTCGATTGCCGCCAGTGCGAGACCCACGCCAGGCTCATCGCGCTGCATCCGCCGGTGCATGCCGCCGAAGCCGAAGAGGAAATCTTCGGCATGTCGTTCCCCCTCGACCGCATGTACCATCGCGGCCATACCTGGGCGCGTCCCGAAACCGATGGCACGGTCACGGTGGGCCTCGATGACCTTGGCTCCCGCCTGCTGGGCACGCCGGACGCGGTCGATCTGCCCCAGCCCGGATCGCGCGTGCAGGCCAACGGTACGGCGTTCCGCTTCCACAAGCGCGAAGCCCGCGTCCGCGTCCTCTCGCCCGTGGATGGCGAAGTGGTCGAAACCGGCGGCGTCGATCGCGGCTTTTTCCTCCGCGTGAAGCCGCTCGACGGCCTCATGGACATGCGTCATCTGCTGCGCGACGCCGAAGTGAAGCCCTGGCTGATGCGCGAGTTGGAGCGCCTGCAACTCGCCCTCACCATGGAAGGCGCGTCCATCCCAAGCCTCGCCGATGGCGGAGTGCCCGTGGCCGACATCGCCGCCGCCTATCCCCACACCGATTGGGATGCCGTCTGCGGCGAGATGTTCCTGGAACCGTAGCGTAGCCTTTTAGGCTGCCATGACCCCATTCAAGGGGGCATTCTTCCGAGGTTTCCCGCCCCATGCGGCTAAGCCGGCGGCAGCCTGACCCCGCCCTTCAAGACCGCCATCATCACCACCGCCACATGCAGCGCGTGGTCGAAGCGGCCGTCCACCATGGCCTGCGCCAGTTCGTCCAGCGACCAGGTCAGCACTTCAATGCCTTCTTCCGGCGCGCGGCCTTCCACGCGCCGCACGCCTTTCGCCACGCAGCTCCAGATGCGATTGCCCAAGCGTCCGGTGTCCGGCTCCATCGCGCCGAGCACTTCCACCTCTCCGGCTTGGTATCCCGTCTCTTCCAACAGTTCGCGGCGCGCCGTCTCGCCCGGCGTCTCCCCTGGGTCCACCAGCCCGCTCGGCAATTCCAACGTGTCATGTTCCACCGCTGGACGGTACTGCCGCACGATCAGCACCCGCTCCTCGTCCGTGATGGCCACCACAGCCGCATAGTCCGGCAGTTTCAGCGAGTAGTAAGGCTCCTCGCCCTGGCGCATCGTCTTGCCCAGAATCTCAAACCACGGTGTGGTGAACGCCACCTCGGTCTTCAGTGGTTTCATCCCCGCGCCTCCAGCACCCACGGGTTTCCCCGCAGGAATTCCAGCGTGCGGATGATGCCTTGCCGGATGGTCAGCTCCGGCTTCCAGCCCAACCCCCGCATGCGCGCGCAATCCAGGAAGATGAACGGGCTGTCGCCCACCCATCCGCGTTCGCCGCCCGCGAACCTTAATTCCGGTGTAAGCCCCAGATGCCCGCCGATCCACGCGATGGAGTCGTTCACCTGGCAATACTCGTCCGTGCCCAAATTGAAAATGTGCACCGCTCCCGTGCACCGCTCCGCCGCCAGCAGGATCGCGCTCACGCAATCCTGCACGTACAGGTACGACTTCCGCTGCCGCCCGTTGCCCAGCACGTCGAGCCGCTCGGGATGTTCCAGCAACTGCCGGTAAAAATCCACGACGTGCCCGTGCGTGTACCGCTCGCCCAGAATCGACACGAAGCGGAAGATGTACGCCCGATACCCGAACGCGGTTGCGTAGGCCGCGATCAGCCCCTCCGCCGCCAGCTTCGACGCGCCGTACAACGAGGTCTGCACCGGAAACGGCGCCGTCTCCGGCGTCGGAAAGATCTCCGGCTCGCCGTATACACTCCCCGTGGACGAAAACGCAATGCGCCGCGCGCCCGCCGCCCGCATGGCTTCCAGCACGTTCCAGGTGACGATGGTATTCTGCTCCAGATCGCGCCGCGGATGGTCCGGGCCGAAGCGCACGTCGGCATTCGCCGCCAGGTGGAAAACGAAATCCGCGCCCGCCATGGCGCGCGTGACGGCCGCCAGATCCAGCAGGTCGGCCTCTACCAGGCGGAACCGCGGATTGGCCTGCGCGCCCTCCAGAAAGCGCCGGAATCCGGTGGACAGATTGTCGAAGCCGGTGACGTCGTGCCCTGCCGCCAACAGGCGGTCCACCAGATTGCTGCCGATGAATCCCGCCGCCCCCGTAACGAATGCTCTCACTGCAATCTCCCGCCGAACCGGTGCTCCAGCCCGATCCGGAAAATGTCGCGCACGTTGCGCAAGTTGCCGCTCACCAGATTCAGCCGGCTGTCGGCGTCGTCGCGCCAACGGATCGGCAACTGCTCGATCCGGTAGCCCAGCCGCCGCGCAATCGCCAGAATCTCCACGTCGAACATGTAGCCGTCGATCTTCTGGCGGCGGAACAACTCCTTGGCCACCGCGTGCTGGAAGAACTTGAACCCGCACTGCGAGTCCTGTATGCCCGCGAGGCCGACCACCGACTGCATGAACCAGTGGAATCCCACCGACCCGACGCGCCGGTAGAGCGGCTGCGCCCGTTCAATGACGGCTCCGCCCTTCCGCGACCCGATCGCCATATCCACGCCCGCGGCCAACACCGGACGAAACTTGTCGAAATCCTCGATCGGCACCTTGTTGTCCGCGTCGGCATAGCCGATGACGGTACCGGTAGCGATGGCCACCGCCTCGCGGATGCCGAGCCCCTTCCCGCGCCGCGCATCGGCGCCCGTGGCGAACAGCGCCGGATTGGTTGCCGCCATCTGGCGCACGATTTCCCGCGTGCCGTCGGTGCCATCCGCTGCCACGATAACCTGGTAGCGCAGGCCGCGGCTATCGAAGTAGCGGACAGCTTCGCCGATGGTTAGCGGAATGACGCGGGCCTCATTGTACGCCGGCAGAATCAGGCTGATGTCGGGAGTCATTTCAAGGAAGGCTCATTGTACCGTCTGGCACTGAGGAAACCGTTGCCCGCCATCAGGAACCGCAACGGCAGTTCCGGAGATCGCGTGATCCCGATGCGCTGTGTGACCGCAATCTCAATCTCACCCGCGCCTGGCGCCTGGCGCACCACCAGAGCGCCGCGCGTGACGTCCGCCCCGTTGTGAGCGCGCGTGATCCCCAGGGCGAGCGTCAACTTCCCGGGGCCGTTGGCGAGTTGCTCCAGCTTTCGGGTGGCCCCTCGCCGGGCCCGCATGAGGTCGACACCGGACACGGGTTGGAGCGCGCGAATCAGGACGCAGCCCGGCCGTCCGTCCCGTTCCGCCACCAGATTGAGGCACTCATACATGCCGTAAATCAAGTAGACATAGGCGTGGCCCGGCGGTCCGAAGATGACGCGCGTGCGTTGGGTCAGGCCGCGGGCGGAGTGGGCCGCCAGATCTTCGCCGCCCAGGTAGGCTTCGGTTTCCACGATGATGCCGGCGGTGGGACCATGCACCAGCACTTTGCCGAGCAGGCCGCGCGCCACCTCCACCGTGGAACGGGCATAGAACGATCGCGGAAGAATGCGGCCGAAGAGCACTGTACAATGTTAAACGCGAAATGCGACTGTTTACAGGACTGGAACTGCCGGGCGATCTGGTCGCCAACCTCGAAGGGCTGTTGCGCCGTTTGAAGCCGGCCGCGCGGATTCAGTGGAGCCCGCCCGGGAACCTTCACGTGACCACCAAGTTCATCGGCGAATGGCCGGGAGAGCGCTTGGGCGAACTGAAGGCGGCCCTCGGAGGCTTGCCCGGGCGCGCCGCGATTCCGGTGCGGATCGGGCGGCTGGGCTTCTTCCCCAATCCGCACTCCCCGCGCATTTTCTGGTGCGGGATTGAAGCGCCCGGGCTATCCGGCCTGGCCGCCGACACCGATCTGGCCACGGCGTCGTTGGGGGTCGCGCGCGACCAGCGTGCCTTTTCGCCCCATCTGACGCTGGCGCGGATAAAGGGGCAGGTGGAACTGGGAGCGCTGTACAAGGCCATCGCCGGGCTG
>JADGNT010000495.1 GCA_017883345.1 Candidatus Solibacter sp.
TGAAGCTGACCTATGAAGGCCGCTCGCTCAACGCGCCGGTATTCATCCAGCCCGGCCATGTGAACGGCGCGGCCACGCTCCATCTCGGCTACGGCCGCACGCACGCCGGACGCGCCGGCACCGGCATGGGCTTCAACCCCTACGGGTTGCGCACCGCCAAAGCCCTCTGGCAGGACATCGGGATGGACGCCGTGAAGGCCGGCGGCAAGTACGAATTCGCCGACACGCAGAATTTTCACGGGCTGGAGACCCCCGACCGCCGCCACATCATCCACCGCGCCGACCTGGCGGATTTCAGGAAGAATCCCGCTTCGCCGCACGAAGGCGCGGAGAATCCGCCGAAGGAACTCTCGCTTTATCCCGAATGGAAGTATGAAGGCCACGCCTGGGGCATGGCCATCGACCTCAACTCCTGCACCGGATGCGGCGCGTGTGTCGTCGCCTGCCAGGCGGAAAACAATATCGCCGTGGTGGGTAAGGACCAAGTGCGCCGCGGACGCGCCATGCACTGGCTGCGCGTCGATTCCTACTATCAGGGCGACGAGAGCGATCCGGCGATTTACAACCAGCCGGTTCCCTGCATGCATTGCGAGAACGCGCCCTGCGAGCTGGTCTGCCCCGTGCAGGCCACCACGCACAGCTCCGAAGGCCTCAACGACATGGTCTACAACCGGTGCGTGGGCACGCGTTACTGCTCCAACAACTGCCCCTACAAGGTGCGGCGTTTCAATTTCTTCCTGTTCAGCGATTTCGAAACGCCCAGCCTGAAGCTGCAGCGCAATCCGGACGTTTCGGTGCGCAGCCGCGGCGTGATGGAAAAATGCACCTACTGCGTGCAGCGCATCAACTCGGCCAAGATCGACGCCGAGAAGCAGGACCGCCCGGTGCGCGACGGCGAAATCCAAACCGCCTGCCAGGCCACGTGCCCATCGGAGGCCATCGTATTCGGCGACATCAACGATAAGAACAGCCGCGTTTCCAAACTCAAAGCCAATCAACGGAACTACTCGCTGCTGGCCGATCTCAACACGCGGCCGCGCACTACGTATCTGGCGACCCTGCGCAATCCCAACGCGGAGATCGAGGCTTAAGCCATGGCGAATGAACCACCGGTAATCGACTCGCCGGAGTCGAAAAAAATCATCGCCCCTGGCTATACGTTCGGCACCATTACCGACCAGATCGCGAGCGTCGTCCTCACCAAGAAGACGCCGTACGTGGTGATGGGCACTTTCGCGGTGGCCATGGGACTGCTGTTGATCTTCCTGCTCGCCGTGGGACTTCTGTTCACCAAGGGCCTCGGAGTATGGGGCCTTCGCGGACCCACCATGTGGGCCTGGGACATCACCAACTTCGTCTGGTGGGTGGGTATCGGCCACGCGGGCACGCTGATTTCCGCCATTCTCCTGCTGCTCAACCAGCAGTGGCGCAATTCCATCAACCGTTTCGCCGAAGCCATGACCATCTTTGCCGTGGCCTGCGCCGGCATGTTCCCGATTCTCCACCTGGGCCGCCCCTGGCTGATGTACTGGCTCTTCCCGTATCCCAACACCATGGGCATCGAGCCCAACTTCCGCAGCCCGCTGGTGTGGGACGTGTTCGCGGTATCCACCTACGCCACGGTATCGCTGCTCTTCTGGTACGTGGGCCTGATGCCCGATCTGGCCACGCTGCGGGACCGTTCCGAGCATCGCGCGCTGAAAGTCACCTACGGCTTCCTGGCGATGGGGTGGCGCGGTTCGGCCAAACACTGGGCGGTTTACGAAACCGCGTCCCTGCTGCTGGCAGGGTTAGCGACGCCGCTCGTGCTCTCGGTACACACCGTGGTCTCTCTCGACTTTACCGTCGGTATCGTCCCCGGATGGCACAGCACCTTCTTCCCGCCCTACTTCGTGGCGGGCGCCATCTACTCCGGCTTCGCCATGGTGCTGGCCCTGGCCATCCCGCTGCGCTCCATCTACGGGCTGAAGGGCCTGATCACCGCCAAGCACCTGGATAACGCGGCCAAGGTCATGATGGCTACCGGCCTGATCGTCGGCTACTCCTACATCATGGAAGCCTTCAGCGCCTGGTACGGCGGCAACGTCTACGAACAAGCCGCCATGTGGAACCGCATGACCGGCCCCTACAAGTACCACTACTGGGTGCTCATCGCCTGCAACGTGATCGCGCCCAACGCTCTGTGGTTCAAGAAAGTCCGAAGCAATACGGTGGTGCTCTTCATCTGGTCGCTGATCGTGCTGGTGGGCATGTGGCTGGAGCGCTTCGTGATCATCGTGGCCAGCCTGGCGCAGGATAACCTGCCCTCTTCGTGGCGCGTCTTCGAATCCACCCGCTGGGATTGGGCCACGTATCTCGGCACCATCGGACTGTTCCTGGTCCTGTTTATGCTGTTCATTCGTCTCCTGCCTATGATTTCGATCTTTGAAGTCCGGACCCTTTTGCCGCAGGCCAAAATTAAGGAGGATTCGCGCGGATGAATAAGCCGATCTACGGCGTGATGGCCGAATTCGACAACCCCTCCTCGCTGGTCGGCGCCGCCCGGGCGGCGCGCGAAAAGGGTTACCGGAAGCTCGACGCCTATTCGCCTTTCCCCATCGAAGAGCTGAGCGACGCGCTGCACCTGCACAAGAACAAGTTGCCGCTCTTGGTGTTGATCGGCGGCATCGTGGGCGGAACCCTGGGCTACATGCTGCAGTATTTCGTCACGGTGATGTATTACCCCATCAATGTCGGCGGGCGGCCGCTGCACAGTTGGCCCGCCTACATCATCATCACGTTTGAGACGACCATTCTCTTTGCGGCGCTGACCGCGGTTTTCGGCATGCTTGGCCTCTGCGGCCTGCCGATGCCCTATCACCCGGTCTTCAACGTGCCGCGATTCGCGCTGGCCAGCCGCAACCGTTTCTTCCTGTGCATCGAATCCACCGATCCGCTCTTCGATCGCGACAAAACGTGCGAGTTCCTGGAGACGCTGGAGCCCCGGGAGGTATCTGAAGTTGCGCACTAATCATCAACGTATCGGGCAATCGCTCCCTTACGGTCGCGGCTCCGATCAGGACCGCTATCATTCCGATCCGAGCCGCGACCGTAAGGGAGCGATTGGCTTGCTCGCGTTGTCGCTTGTCCTGCTATCGGCCTGCCGCCAGGACATGCACGACCAGCCGAAGTACGTCCCTCTGCGGCCCAGCGATTTCTTCGCCGACGGCCGCTCCGCCCGCTCCATCACCGAAGGCACGGTGGCGCGCGGCCACCTCAACGACGACACGTTGCTTTACACCGGCAAGGGCGCCGACGGCAAACCGTCGAATGAGTTTCCCATGCCGGTGACCAAGGCGCTGATGCTGCGCGGCGAGCAGCGCTACAACGTCTACTGCACGCCCTGTCACGACCGCACCGGCAGCGGCAACGGCATGATCGTGCGCCGCGGCTACCGGCGTCCGCCCACCTATCACAGCGACCGCTTGCGACAGCAGCCCAACGGATACCTCTACGACGTGATCACCAACGGATTCGGCGCCATGCCCGACTATGCAGCTCAGATTCCGCCGCCGGATCGCTGGGCCATCGTGGCTTACATTCGCGCGCTGCAACTCAGCCAGCAGGCTTCCATCGACGACGTGCCGGCCGCGGCACGCGGCCAACTGGAAGGCGCCGCTCGCGGCCGACTGGGAGGCGCCAAATGACGGCCAACGCCGTGGATTACCGCGTTACCCCGCAACTGCGGACCGACCTCCGGCAGTGGCGCACCCGCGCGCTCGTCGCGGGCGTCGTGGGGACCGCGGTGAGCGCCGCCGGCTTCTTCGCCGCCGGACCGAACCAGTTCTACCGCTCCTACCTGTGGTCGTACCTTTTCATCATCGCCATCACCATCGGCCCGCTGGCGTGGCTCATGCTGCAATACGTCACCGGCGGCGCCTGGGGCCTGGTCATCCGGCGCGCCTGCGAGGCTGCCACCCGCACGCTGCCGCTGGTCCTGGCGATGTTTCTCCCCCTCGCGATCGGCATCAACAACCTCTATCCCTGGGCGCACGCCGACACGGTGGCCGCCGATCCGCTGCTCCAACATAAGGCGCCGTACCTCAACGTGCCCTTCTTCCTGGGGCGCGCCGCCTTCTATTTTGCCGGTTGGATGTTCCTCGCCTGGTGGTTCAATCGCTGGTCCCTCAAAGAGGACCTCGAAGGCCACGACGCGGTCCACACCAAGATGAGCCGCATGGCCGGCCCGGGCCTCCTCTTCTGGGGATTCAGCGTCACCTTCATGGCCGTCGATTGGGTCCTGTCGGTGGATCCCAAGTGGTTCTCCACCATCTTCGGCATGCTCTTCATGGTCAGCCAGGCGCTGACCGCGATGGCGTTTCTGACTACCTTGATGGTCTTGCTGTCCTACCGAAAGCCGATGTCGGAAGTGCTGACCGAGCGCCATCTGCACGATCTCGGCAAGTTCCTGCTCGCCCTGATCATGGTGTGGGCGTACTTTTCGTTCTCCCAATTCCTCATCATCTGGGCGGGCAACCTGCCCGAAGAGATCCCGTGGTATCTGACCCGCCTCAATCACGGCTGGCAGTTCGTCGGACTGCTGCTGGTGATCGGCCATTTCGCGCTGCCCTTCGCGCTCCTGCTCTCGCGCGATCTGAAACGCAATTTCAAACTGTTGGCTTCGATCGCG
>JADGNT010000031.1 GCA_017883345.1 Candidatus Solibacter sp.
TCATCAAGCACTCGCCACAGGTCGTGCTCGAAGGCCGGCGTCTCCCGGTGATCTGTTTGAACTGCGCGCCGCGCTTCTGTAATTGGGTGTCGTCGGAATCGCAAAAAGTGTCGACATCCACCCCCTGGAACCTGAGCGGCCGATTTCAGGTGATCGCCGCCGCACCCGCCCACCCCCAGCCTTCGCCGCGAGTGACATGAATCTGTGCGCGACCATATACCGCACGCACCTCGGCCGGCGGCAGCACCTGGCCCAGCGGGTTCACGGCATTGATCATCCAGACCGGACGCGGCGCCAGAGAATTTGCCAGATCCGGCAGGTCGTAAAACTTGAGGGCGGACGGCACGATCTGCTCGAACACCTGCCGGTGGATGCGATGCGTGACTACGGCGTCGTAGCCCACCAGCATCTCTTCGAGCACCAGTTTCTTGATGCGCGGATCGAGAGCCGCGGCGTGCAGCATGGCCACGGCACCCGCGCCTCTTCCGATACCGGAGATATTTGAAGAATCGACCTGGCTGCGCGCGGAGAGCAGATCGATCCCGCGAGCGATATCCGCGGCTCGCATGCCCACGAGCGTCTTCCCCAGCAGAATGGCGGTCTCCGCGTCGTCGTGGTCGGCAAAATAGGCAAAGAACTGGTTGTGCGTATCCAGAGCCGGGCGCGTTTCGCCCAGGCCACGTGCGTCAATCGCCATCACGATGTTGCCCTTGCGGACCAGCAACTCGGCCGCCTCGCGAGACGCTTGTTTGCCTTCGCCATCCGCGCAGATGATGTCCGGTTCCGCTTCGCTGGCAACCTTTGCCCGCGGTGTGCGGATCCCATTGGCCCGGCAAGCGCTCCCAGCGTTTGCAGGGAGCCATCAACCAGAACGTAGGGGCTGTAGACATCGATCAGCCCGCTGGCCAGGTACGGTTTCGCATTTTTCATAGTTCGGATCGTATTTTTTGGATACCGGGGGCATCGTGCTCTATGCTTTCCCGCAACAGGTCGTCGATCTGGTAGTGGAGCAAGTGGAGCTGACTGCCCACAACTGAAGCAGGCTTCCCAGGAGGCCGGACTCCGTCCCCCTGGGGCTCAGCGGTCTGAAGAGCAGGACGCCGATTCCGAACGGCTGGTGGGCTGCGCGGATCCTGGACCTGAAGATAGCTTCGCGATGGCCGATGTCTACCGGGGCGATATGGACAATCACGGCGATGGTGACAGCGTGAACCGGAGCTATCCAGTACCTTCAGATTCCTTGACGGCGGAAAAGCCCCGGGTTCGCAAGCCTCACACGAAGGCAACTGTCGGCGAGATGCACTGCTCGGAGTACGTGAGGTATCCACCTGCCTCGCTAGAGATCGCGTACTGCACCCCCGGTGGTATCAGGACCAGATCCCCAGTACGCACCTCGACACGAGGTATCGAGGACGGATTCTCGGAACTATCGCACATTGCCAAGCCACCGTCGCCACTAGAGATTCTGAGGAGCACGAGACGGTCGTCTTCTCGTTGGAGGTCCGTCTCTTGCTTCGGAGCTATGACGTAGCGCGCCGCTCTGAGGAACGAATCGCACAGGACCGTCCGCTCGCCCCCTTGTATGGCATCCGGCACAATAGTTTCCATGTTTCTGTGCTCAAGTCCTCTCACGGCTCGATTCGTCAGCGGCATTTCGATCGCGCGTAGCGCCTCCTCAGAATGGAGCCGATCGAACGAAGCAGGAATGGCTCTACCGATGTTCTGGTCATGCAACCTCTGGACCATATCGGTTGATACCGTTGCATACTCTTCGAGGACGCAACCAATGACAGTGTGCACTGTTCCTAACTCAGATATCACAAGGACGTCGCCCGAAGCCGGCACAAACTTGTACCTGTCATAATCGGCATTCTCTTTGCCCGCAAGCCAATCTTGAAAGGATTCCTTCTTATATATCCGTTTCCACTGCTCGAAGTCGCACAAGAACACGTATCCTCCCGGCTTTACCTGGAGAATATGAAATACTTCTAGCTTATGCTCGATGTGTCTTTGAAAACTAAACCCCTGCCGTTCATTCTGGATAAATATCGAGTAACCGACAGGCGTTGCGGCCTTGATCGCGTACGACTTATACTTCAGAATGAATCCCAGTTCCATCTGGAACCTCGTGATCTGTCTGGCTTCCGCCCCGGACAACTGATTCCGCAGGATTGATCGCAAAAGTAGCTTTAGGAGCATCTCCAGCCGTTCGGCCTGGTCGATCGGCAAATCCCTGCGGAGGTGCTCTTTGAACACGGGCAGACCTCGCAATCCGCATTCGATCAGCCTCCGTACGATATCGCTTTCATTTGTTTCAGAGTGGGCCGCATAGGCATCGAGATCCCGTGATAGCTCACTGTATTTGGTGGTCATCTTATCTCTCTATACTCTTCCCGCCGAGAGGCCTATCATGGAAAATGATCCATGGAGTTTCAAATCAAGAAGGCTTCGGAAGTTCCACGGGCCCCCGGCTGAACGAGCGGGAGCCAAAACTAATACGAAAGGTCCCTAGCGATGCCTGCGGAGCCGCCACGAAAGAAATCCAGTCGTTTTCAATAAGGCATCCGTCTCCGGACAAGCGCAGTTCGATCGAAACACCGCCCAGCAGAACAACATTGATCGCGGCGCCCCGATCGACCTGTCTTCGAACGGTGAAGTCATGTACACCAGTGAACTTGAGTTGATAGACCCGATCCCAGGTTCCCGAGAACATCGGGCAAACAAGTACCAGCGGTATCTGATGACAAACGGCCCGATTCTCAGTAATGCATTTGTCGAAGCCGAAATACAACGTTGTGCCGCCTGTGAAGCAAATTGGGCAGAGATTTGAATCCGATTCAAAATGATAGGGGGCAATCGTCATATACTCTGCAACGTCTCCCTCCATGTATTTGTAAACGTCTCCGCAATCTCGATGATAGTAGCACGCGTAGCGATCTATTTGGCCAGTGGCCGCAAAATGTCGGCGATGATACAAAAACCCGTTACGATACAACGGGATGTCGGCATCGAAAGGAGCCAAGACAACGCCGAGATTCTTGCCGACAAATGGGTCGGCATCAATGTCGATAATCAGCGGCACTCCGCCCAATTCGACAGTGCTATAAGCGTGAATAGGTGGTCTGCGAACTTCATCTGTATAAAAGGACGGCCAGAACTGGCGACAGGAGATCTCGCTTGGAAAGCGGTAGGCCGCGAGAATGGCGGCGACATGCTTTTCGACACACGTGATGCACATGGCACCCAGACCATCATCGACGGGATAAGCCAGGGAATCCAATCCAGCGTTTTGAGATATCAGCTCGGCTTTGACTCGAATCAGGTCCTGAATAGCTGAGAGCAGCCTCTGCTCGACATGTGGCTGCAGGTCGAGGGAGTGCGCACGCAATCGTTGAATGGCATCGCGTGCTGATGCGGAAGCATATGGTGAAATTAGTCCAGCAAGTTCTTCTTGTAGCATCACGGAGTCCTGAACTAGAGACACCCTCGACGAGACGGAAATGGATGGCCTGCCCCAGCAGTCCCGGAGCGTGTCGGGCGTCCTTGTAAAGCGAATCGCATGCAGCCTAAAGCCGCCTGGTCGCGTGGCAGTGATGTCAAACTGTCCGGAATCATCAGCGTCCACAAGTATATCGAAATCCTCGGCGATTCCACCCAGTTCGGCAGAAGCGGGCCAGCGGGACGATCGGGGACCGCGCACAGATATCCAGAGATCGCCTCCGAATACTTCCTTAAATGTATGGAGAGACTCACCCTCCATTGGCAAAATAGCTGACACAATGTTTCCGGCGTGACCTCGTGGTCGAATTGGCGCGCAACCGGCGGGTGCGGCGGATCATCGGGCCGCGGATGTGGGAGCCGACCCAGGCGTGGCGCGCCCTAACAGCGAGGAGGATTCAGAGTCCAGGAACAACTGCGCGAGCGCGTGCGTTCTCAGAATCGACGCCGGACAGGTGGTGGAGATTGGGCCTTCGATGGTATCTCGCACGGCTTCGGCCTTGCGGAGTTCCGGAACGCAGCAGATGAGGTTTGTCATACCAACGATGGTGGGACAGGTCAGCGATAATGCATGCTCCGGCACGGCGGAGATGCCGTCGAAATGGCCTTCGCCAACCTGCTGTCGCCGGCAGGCATCGTCGAGATGGACAATCTTGACCGGCAGGGGGTCGGCGAAGTCCGCCACCGGCGGGTCGTTGAAGCCAATGTGTCCGTTCTCGCCGATTCCGATAAAGCCGGCGTCGATGGGCGCCTCGGCGAGCAGGGCGCCATAGCGGCGGCACTCAGCTTCCACATCCGGCGCGTCACCGTTAACATAGTGCATGGCGCGCAGCGGAACGCGGTCGGCCAGCCTCGTCTTCAGCCACAGCCGGAAACTCGCCGGATGCGTCATCGCCATGCCGGCGTACTCGTCCAGGTGGAACGCCTCGACGGCGCTCCAGCCGAGGTCTGGGGCCAGTACGAGTGCGTCAATAAAGTCGAGCTGGGAATTGCCGGTGCTCACCACAATGCGTGCGCGGCCGCGGGTGGCGATGGCACCGCGCAGGATCGCGGCCGCAGCCTCTGCCGCTACGCCGGATGCCTCGCGTTTGGATGAGAATACCTGCACCTGCATAACGCCGGCATGGAACGTCTTTATTAGGGATGACATGGGGTACCTCTCAAATGGATTCTGCATTTAGCCTTGTTCTTGGCCCGCCGTCCGCGTGGGGACGAGCAGACAGACAAACAGGGTGGCGGCGAGCGGAACGGTGCTGGCGGCCACCAGCACGGGCTGGAAGGAGTAGTGGTCGGCGGCCCAGCCGATCAGGTAGGTGGAAAGAATCGTGCCGAGGCCGGCGCCAGTGCCGCTCATACCGCTCACTGTGGCGACCTCAGAGGACGGATAGAGATCGGACGGCAACGTCAGTGCCATCGTGGACCATGCCGCATAGCTGAACGTGGAAATGGCGAAGAGCGCGATCAGTAGAGCGAAGTTGTTGAGAAACGCGGCCGGGATCAAGCACGCCATGCCGGCACCGCAAACCACGACCACGAATTTGCGCGCCCGCACGACGGGCCAGCCCCGGCGAATGAGGTAGCTCGAGAATCCACCTCCGGAGAAATTGCCGAGGTCGGCGGCAAGGAACGGAACCCAGAAGCCGACGAGTGCATTCTCCAGCCGGAATCCCTTCGAGACGAGGTAAATAGCGAACCAGTCGGCGACAAAGTACCAGACGGGATCGGTGAGCGCCCGGCCGAGTATAATGCCCCAGGTTTGGCGCATACCGAGCAGCGCGAGCCAGGAGTGGGATGATTCAGAACCACTCTTTCCCGCTTCTGCTCTGCCGCTGAGAATGTAGTTGCGTTCGTCTGAGCCGAGTCGGGGATGAGTCTCAGGCGGGTGATAGAATCGCCGCCAGACAAGCACCCAACTGAAACCGAGCATTCCCGTTACTACGAAAACCGGGCGCCAACTGCCGAAGCTGTGATAGAGCCCCACCACAAGGGCAGGCGCGACGGCGGCGCCGATGGCCGAACCGCTGTCGAACAGGGCCACAGCCCAGCCGCGTTCGGTCTTGGGAAACCATTCGGCGACAGCCTTTGTTGCGCCGGGCCAGTTGGCAGCCTCGCCTGCACCGAGCAGAAAGCGGAAAGCCATGAAACTCCTCAGGCCTTGCGCTGTCGCGGTCATGATGGCCGCTATCGAATACCAAGTGACCGAAAGCAGCAGGCCTCGGCGAGTGCCAAGCCAGTCGAGCAAGCGCCCCGCGACAGTCTGCATCACCGCGTAGGAGACGCGGAAGGAAATGATCAACAGCGCAAAATCCGAGTTCGTCCAGTGGTAGTCGGACTTCAAGAAAGGGGCAAGCACACTGAGTGTCTGGCGGTCGATGTAATTGATGACCGTGGAGGCAAACAGCAAACCACCAATCCACCATCGCAGCCGGGGAATCGCCGGGCGGCCCCCACCCTGGTTCCGTTCGACCATTATTTCCCTCCAAAAACGAGGAGGGAATGCGGGCTGAGGCCCAGCCCCGCGACTTCCCTCGACGGAAACCCGTTGCTGAATGTGATCCAGATCATGTCGATCCCAGCATCAGGCCAGGGCTACCCGGCCGCGAGGCCAGTCAGGACGCGTTCAGTCCAATCCGCGTCGGGCCGGACCTCGACGGAGTCCTCATAAAGTGCGCGCACAAGGCCGGGCGCGACGGGTTGACCGTTGGCATCTACGGGCCCGGCGAGGATGACACGGCGGGGCGCGACGAGGCGCGCGATGAAGGGCAGGTCGGTGCGGGTAAGCACGCCAGGCAGGAAGCTCGAGAAAGGCTCGGTGTAGCTATCGCCTGCGAGCAGGCTTGCCCAGGAGACGAGGCCGCGCGCGAGGTAGGCGACGGCGAGGCCGGAATCGAGCGCTGTGGCGCAGAGCGCAGGCAGGGTCATATGACCACTGGCGGCGAGCACGAGCGGACGCTCGCGGCCGACACGCTGGCGCACAGCCGAGGACATCGCGAGGATGTCGTCCACGCGCTGCGCGAGCAGGGGATGGCCGAGGATGAGCGAAGCCCAGGCGTAAGCTTCCTCGCTCGAGTGCGACGCGTTGTAGAAAGAGTTGCCGCGACCGAGTTCGGGCGTAAGGTCGCCGATACCGCGGACGTCAAAGGCGCAGACGAGGTGACCAGCGGCGGCAAGATTCTGGCAGAGATCACCCTCGCGCCAGTGGCGTGTGCGACCGGCAGGATCGAGCAGTAAAAGCGCGGAGCGGAGCGGAGTGACAGGCGACGGATTGAACACGTAGGCGGGCAGAACGACACCGGGAGCGGAGGCGACCTCACAGGTTTCAACCTCGCAGCCGAGCGCACGGTCGCGCGCCAGCACGATGAGCTTAGCCGACGGCGCGGAGCCGAGTCCCAACAGCGTACGCAGCGCGGCGGCGTCGAGGGGCGCGGGCGAAACGGGCGCTGCGGGCGGGAGAGCGGGCTGGACTCCCGCCACAAGCACTGCGTCGGGTTCGGGCTGGACCGGGGGCTCGGAGACCAAGCGAGTGGAGCTGTGGAGCCAACGCTCGAGGAAGCGGTAGCTTTGGAGGCGCAATTCCGGCGCGAGGGCATGCGGTAGGGCTGTGGCGCCCCACTCGAGGCGGTCGGCGGCGCCGAGAAGCGCGTAGACGCGGCGGAGCTTCTCAAACTCCTCGAGGCCACTTTGGAGATACGAGGGCGAGTAGGTACCGAACGAGTCGCGCTCACTCACCAATAGCAGCAGCGGCTTGGGGGCGAGCGGGTAGAGCAGGTCCCAACGGTCGAAGCCGAGCGGGCCGGAGCCGATGAGATTCTGCTCGGCGTCGTCGGTGGAGCCGGGCGGGTTGAAGCCGTCGCAGGCGAAGTTCTCGGTGTTGCCGCAGGAAACGACGGCGCAGGCCAGGCGCGAATCGACGGCGGCGAGGAACATGGTGAGCGTGGCACCGCCGGACTGGCCCATGGAAGCGATGCGCGTGCGGTCTACCATGGGAAGATCCCAGAGCACGTCGAGACTGCGAACAGCATCCCAGAGTTGGAGCCTCGTGGCGCTATCGCCGGAGAGGAGGAGTTGGCGCCCTAGCCGGGAATGTTCCTCGTCGGCGTCGCCCGCCTTATAGTAGGTGCGCTCGCCCTGGCCGAAGGGATCAAAGGCGAGCACGACGTAGCCGAGGCGGACGAGCGCCTGGCACGCCTTCTGATAAGTGTCGTTGGCTTTTCCGTTCAGGCTATGGCCCATCTGGAAGAGAACAGCGGGGAAGGGCGGCTGCGCCCCATCCGGCAAATACAGGTTGGCCGGGATGCGCACGCCGGTGCGGCTCTCGTAGACAAGCAACTGGACGCGATAGCCGTCGCGGGCAAAGCCGCCGGTTTGGTGGACAAGGAGCGGGGTGCGCTCCGGCTCGCCGCCGATGAGTTGCCAAAGGGTCTTGCGAACCCACTGCTGGCGGGCGCGCACGTCGTCGGGCGTCTTCAGTTGTGCGAGCGCTGCCTCGCGCCGCTGGTAGGCCTGGCGCGCCAGGGCGGCGAGATAGTCGGGTAGGCAGCGGGCATAAAGACGGAACCGCGGCTGAGCGAGAGCCGCGGTTCCACCGGCCAGTGCGAGAAGGATCGACCGACGCGTTAACATGTCCACATCATTTTAGAACGTGATGCATAAGCGTCAACTTAGGGAGGTCAGACCTTCTCGGGCACGACGAAAGGCTTGCGATACTCGCGCCGGAACATCCGGTTGGCCTCTGCGTCGCCGCGGACGCTGTAGCTGGCCGCATCGAACTGGAGCGTCCTGCCCACCCGGTAGGAGATGTTTGCCAAGTGGACCAGCGTTGTCGAGATTGCGCCTTCTTCAATCGGGGCGTTGAGGTCCTCTTGCTTGCGCGTGCGCAGCGCCGCGATGAAGTTGGCCCAATTGTTTCCGATGTCCTCGCCGGAGGGACCGGGCTCCGAGTCGCGTCCGAGGAAGCTTTGGTAACGGCCGTGGTCTTCGTCCCAAACTGCCAGGCGTCCCTTCGACCCGTAGAACACCGCGCCGACGGTGTTGGGCGCGCGCCCGTCCTCGCCTATGCCGGATTCATGGTTGCTCATCCAGTGTCGCACCTCGAACACCATCATCTTCTTTTTGCCGTTGTCGTCGAACTCGAAGCTGGCATTCAGGGTGTTCGGTGTTTCCTGGTCATCGTCGAACATGAAGTGGCCGCCGATGGCACTCACCTTGGTGGGGTACTTCACGCCCAGGCCCCACCGGCAGACGTCCACCTGATGAATGCCCTGGTTCCCGAGATCGCCGTTGCCGTAGTCCCAGAACCAGTGCCAGTTGTAGTGGAATCGGTTCCGTGTAAAAGGGTGCTCGGGCGCCGGGCCGAGCCAAAGGTCGTAGTGGACACCCGGCGGCACCGGTTCCCCCGGCTTCCGGCCGATGGTGTCACGCCATTTGAAACAGAGGCCGCGGGCCATGTAGACGTCGCCGATAAGCCCGCCGTGGACGTGCCGCATGGCCTCCCGCGCAATGCTGGAGCGGCTATTGGTGCCGTGCTGCACCAGGCGATTGTACTTCCGCGCGGCGGCTACTATTTGCCTGGCCTCGAACATGTCGTGGGAGCAGGGCTTCTCCACATAAACGTCTTTCCCCGCCTGGCAGGCCCAGATCGTCTGGAGGGTGTGGTGATGGTTCGGAGTAGCGATGGAGACGGCGTCGATGGTTTTGTCTTCCAGGAGCTTGCGGATATCGGAGTAAACGGCCGGGCGCTTCTTCCCGGCTTTTTCCATGTCCGCGATGCAGACGTTCTGCACGGACTCGTCGATGTCGCAGATGGCCGCGACTTCCACGTTCGGCATGGCTCCGTAGCGGGCGACATGAACCTTGCCCTGCCCGCGCACTCCGACGCAAGCGACCCGCACGGTATCATTGGCGCTGGCCAGCATCGTGGAACGAACTGCCGAACCAGCAGCCAGGGAACCCATCATAAAATGTCTTCGCTGCATTTTCGTACTCCTCGCGGCTTAACGTAACACACGCCACGCCACGAAGCGCGGCGCTTGCCGCCGGTCATTTCGCCGGGACGGCGTGCTCCTTTACATAGGAGTCGATGCGCGGGTCGCGGTCCGCGCCGGCGGCGCCCGGGGCGATATAGTGGAAGGCTTCGGCGTATTCCACGCCGTATTGCCTGCCTAACTCGCGACTGTGAGTGAGGCTGAATTCCTTGATGTAGTTGCGGTCGGCGGTGACGTCGTCGTCGTCGAGCAGGGGGAGGCGCTGATTGCGTTTTGCGAGCTCGGCGCGGAGACGCGATCCGCAGTGGCCGCCCGGGCCCTTGGCGACGTTCGCGCGAATCGCGTCGACGCGCTTATCGATCTGCTTGCTGATATCCACTACCCGCGTGATCTCGGGACGGCGCGCGAAATAGTATTTGTCCTGCACGGCTTTCGGCTGGAGGCCGGCGGCGAAGTGCTCCGCATAATCGTGCGCGCGGCCGGCCATCCAGCACGCGGCTTCGACTGCCTTCGCCAGCGTGTAGTGATCGGGATTCTCTTCGTCGTGCGCCCAAGGGTCCCAGCCGACTACGGTGTCGGCCTTGACGAGGCGAATCAGAAAAATGACGCGGCCGATCAGTTCGTTGAGCGAGACATCGCCCATACGGTGGTTGCTGTAATTCAGATCGAAATGGGCTTTGCATCCGAGAACGCGCGCCACCTCGTCGTTGTCACGCTCGTTGCCGAGCACGTGCTCGCCGATGGTTCCGGGCGTGCCGAGGCCGGGGGCATCGCCCATGTCGTCGTTCGACGCGCGCACTAAGTAGCCGGTGTAACCCTCTTCGATCAGCTTGGCGACTGTGCCTGCGGCCGAAAGCGGGATGTCATCGGAATGCGCCTGGAGCGCGAGCAGGACTCTTCCCTTGTGGGGCTGGCCTGGGTTGGAGCGCTCCAGTACCACGCGGGAGTCGGCCTGGGGTGGTTGCTGTTGTGGTTGTGGTTGAGAACGCGCCAACCGGGAGATCGCGCCGGCGGCAACCAGACTGCCACAGAAATTGCGCCGTAACATGGAACCGATTATACTCTCGTCGAGGTTGTGCAATGCGAATTACAGAGATCCGATCGGCAGGACTGCGCCATGGCACGCCTGAGGGCGGGTGGGCCAATGAAATCCGTCCGGAAGATTGCGTCCACACGCTGATCGCGGTCTTCACCGATGAAGGCGTGACCGGATGGGGATCTACCTTCACGAACGACGCGCTGGTGCACGGGGCGCTCGGCGTGCTCGAACCGCTCTACCGCGGCGAGAACCCGCTGGAGCCGGAGCGTGTCAGCGAGAAACTGCATGCGAACACCTTCTGGATGGGCCGCGGCGGGTCCATCACGCACGCGATCAGCGGGGTCGACATCGCGCTTTGGGACATTCTCGGGAAGGCGACCGGACAGCCCGTGGGGAGGCTGCTCGGGGGACGGTATCGGGAGCGGGTGCGGCCCTACGCCTCGGTACTGATGCGCGAACCGCGCGCGCTGGCCGAACAACTGAGCGGCATTCGCGGGCAGGGCTTCCGCGCGTTCAAGATCGGCTGGGGCCCCTTCGGGCGGCACAGCTTCGCGATGGACGAAGCCATCGTGCGGGCGGCGCGCCAGGCGATAGGACCGGAGTCCTTCCTGATGGTGGACGCGGGTGCGAGCGACGCCTTCTGGCCGCAGGATTACAAATGGGCGGCGCGGACCGCGCGCATGCTCGCCGCCTACGATGTCCACTGGTTCGAGGAGCCGCTCGATCCCGACAACCTGCACGATTACGTGCTGCTGCGGAACACGTCCGCGGTACCGATCGCGGGCGGCGAGGTCTTGACGCGGAGGCAATCGTTCGCCCCGTGGCTGCGGCAGCGCGCCTTCGACATCGTGCAGCCGGACGTGACGAAGGTGGGGGGAATCAGCGAAGAACGGCGCATCGCGTGGATGGCGGAGGAGAATGGCGTGCGATTCATCCCGCACGGGTGGAACACGGCGTTGGGACTGGCGGCGGATCTGCACCTGGCCTCAGCCAGCCGGAAGACCGATATGGTCGAGTACCTCATGGGCTCGCCGTTCATCGACGACCTGGTGACGGCGCCGTGGAAGCTGGACGCGGAGGGCATGCTGGCCATCCCGGACGGCGCCGGATTGGGAGTTGAGCTCAACATGGACGCGGTGGAAAAGCATACGGGCGAGCGCTTCCAGCCGGCGCGAGCGGGCATCTGACATGGCGGCGCCTGGCGGAACGGCGCGCGATCTGCCCCGCCGGTTGGGGATGCTGGATGCCACCGCAATCGTGGTGGGCATCGTGATCGGCTCGGGCATTTTTGTCCTCCCGAATGTGATCGCCCGCAACGTGCCGTCGTACGCCGGGATCGTCGCGGCGTGGGTGATTGGCGGCGTGCTCTCGTTCTGCGGAGCGCTGGCCTACGCAGAACTGGGCGCGATGCTTCCCGCCACGGGCGGGCAATACGTTTATCTGAGGGAAGCCTACGGACCGTTGTGCGCCTTCGTATGCGGCTGGACGTTTATGCTGGCGGTGCTCTCGGGCGGGAGCGCCTGGCTGGCGGTCACCTTCTCGATCTATGCGGGCTACTTCGTGCGTCTGACGCCGGCGGGCGCGAAGACGATCGCGGTGGCGTTGATCGCGGCGCTCTCGGCGGTGAATTACGTGGGGGTCAAGCAAGGGGCGGGGGTGCAGCGTACGTTCACGTGTTTGAAGGTGGCGGCGCTGGTGATACTGATCGGCGCCGCGTTCTTCAGCGGGCACTCCGCAACTGGCGGCGAGTCCGCGCCAGGTCGGGCTGGGTTCGCGCATTTCGGCGTGGCCATGGCGGCATGCCTGATGGCGTACAACGGCTGGAGCTACGTCAGCTTCGTTGCTGGAGAGGTGCGGGATCCCGAGCGAAACCTGCTGCGCTCGCTGGTGATCGGGATGGCGGTGGTAGCGGTGCTGTATGTCGCGGCGAATCTGGCGTACCTGAAGGTGATGACGATCCCGGAGATCGCCGCCACCGAGCGCGTCGGCGCGGACGTGGCGACGCGGACCATGGGCTCGATCGGCGGAACGTTCGTATCGTTGGCCGTGCTGCTTTCGATTATCGGCGCGATCAACGGCTGCATCCTGACGGGCGCGCGGATCCCGTTCGCGCAGGCGAGGGACGGGCTGTTTTTCGCGCGGCTCGGAGAGGCGCACCCGCGTTTTCAGACGCCCGGTTTCGCCATCGTGTGCGGGGGAATCTGGACGGCCATTCTCGTGGTCAGCGGATCGTACGAGACGCTGTACTCGTACTCGATCCTGGCTGCGTGGATCTTCTATACGATGAGCGTGGCGGCGGTGATGGTGCTGCGCCGCAAACTGCCCGATGCGGCGCGGCCATACCGGATGTGGGCCTATCCGTGGACTCTGTGGCTGTTCGTGGCGGTGTCCGTATGGTTCATGGCGGACGCGGTCGTAACCGAGCCGCGGCCTTCCGCGATGGCGCTGACGATTGTCGCGACGGGCGCGCTGGCGTACTGGATGTGGCGCAGGGTGTCCGCAACGCCGGGTTAGCTCCAACACGGTTCACTTAAGGGTGGCATCCCGACGCTTCCCAGATGGCCGTATCTCGGGAGTTTCAAGGCGGCGGCACTTCTACGCGACAAGCTAGCCAAGTGACACCACGACATTCACATCGGCGAATCACACGGCGAGATCTGGCTGCAGGGCGGTGCCATAGCCCGGAAGTCACACAGCTAAGAATAGATGATAGATCTTGAATGCACGGCGGGGGAGTGAATGGGATGATTCACTGACTCGGGAGCCGCCCGGCAGAACAGACGAGGGCACGAGCCGGGGTGTTGGCGAACACTGTAGTTGCCCGTGATTTGCCTCGATCGACGCTGCGACAGAAGCACGCGCTCTTTCGATGTCGCCGTCGAATACGTAACCGAGCATTCCGGCACTGTCCAGATCACACGCGTAACGCTCCTCGATGAAACACATCATTCCCTGATGCCCGGTCACATAGTCGGGGACCAGCGACTTCCGGCCGGATGGGAAGGTGACGTGGAGCCGCTTCGACTCGATTACAAAGTATGGCCAGGGTTTTTCTATCCCGGTTGAGTAAAGAAACATCAGGTCCGTTCGGCCCAATTGCTTTTGTCTGGCCCACCTTCGGTCGTAGATCGGCACCTCGCGGAGCAACTCGATGGGGCGAGCCCTCAAACCTGGATCGCGGTCCAGAAGATCGCGCAGACGATCAGTGAGGTCATTTTCGAGTTCGGTATCATGCAACTTCCTTAGCCTGGCGCCGCTCCGCACTATGGCGGCAAGGATGAAAGAGATCTCCTCCTCTGGGAATAGGGGAACCCATCGGGCGGCATTGTGTCTCATTCTGTCTTTGCTTGCCGCCGCGCTTCGGCGATGTGAGCGCTGAGTTCGACGGCGTCGTTGAGCGCAGCCGTTCGGGTCCACTCCCCACGCAGAGCGGGCTTCACCAGGTAGATGCGCGAACCGTCGAAAATCAACCCGCTGCGCGAAAACTCGAGATGTCCCGCGCGCTCGATATTTACCTCCTGCAGGCGCTGCAGGGCGGCGGCGAGCGGCCTGGACAGATCCCGAATGCAGAACTCCTTTACAGAGTGGGTCTGACTGAGTTCGACAAGGCCGACGCCGAGTTCAGTAGCCACGCTACCAGCGGCGCAAACCCTTATGCCTCCAGTAGCCCATCCGTTCAGTGTATTCACGAGCATTGTCGCGTACGGCTCAAGTCCCGCCGCGTCGAGCGCTTGCAGCGTGGGTATCTTTCGCGCGGCTTCGAGAGAGCCGGGCGTGGCGCTGCGATCAAAGACCTCCACCGTTTCCTCAACAAGGGCGCGTTCCTGCTGGTTGATCCCGAAGTATTCATAGATGAGAGAATTGAGCCCAAGTTGAAGTTCTTCGGCCTTGTCGCGCTGCTGCTGAAGCCACGCCTTCCGCGCCTTTGCCGCGTCGTCCTCTTCGTCATCGTCGCCGGAGCGCAAGCGAAATTCAGGCTCCTTCGGTTTCTTGAGCAGAATCTGGGCGCCATCGTCCATCTCTTCGATAAATCGGCGTACGCTGACGGCGGCCTTACCCACTATCAACGCTGCGTTCGGCTGCGCTGCGTCGCTGTCGGGCAGAAAGAACGGCAGACTCAGGGCCTCCTTGTTGTGTACCTTATCCCGCTCAGTAGCTAAACTAGCCGCAGTATGGAACACGAAGTAACG